>NZ_NHCK01000002.1:0-106543 GCF_002172815.1 Hyphomonas sp. TMED31
GGAAGCGCAGTTGGGCTTCCGGGTTTCGCTTGAAACCTAGCAAATTGAGCGGTATTTCCCGCTCATCGTGCCGCCTTAGCTCAGTCGGTTAGAGCGCTAGATTGTGGATCTAGAGGTCCCCCGTTCGAACCGGGGAGGCGGTACCATTTTCCTCCATCCATTGCAAAGCGCGTTGTTATCCCGAGGAAAATTCTCTCAAATGATTGTGACATCCGCGCAATAATATGTTGCAAATGAGCAGCGGTGAATAAAAATGGCGTGATTGAAATGCACGTCGTCCTTAATAGGGCTCGCCGTACAGGCTAAATATGTTTATTCAGGAACCATTCGGGTTTTGACCCGTATGAACCTGCGGCCGAGGACAATCCCGTCATTCGGCACACAAAAGGGGATTGAGTATGAAGAAAACTCTTATGTGCGCGACAGCCGCGGCCGCATTTGCGTCTGCTGGCTTTGTTGCCCACGCTGAGGACGGGTGGTACGCCCGCGCCGACGCGACTTACGGTTTCGATGGTAAGCTTGACCACGATCCTGCTGAACAGGACGTGATCGGCACCATGGGTGGCGAATCCGATCCAGATGACATGATCGGTTTCGACCTGGGTCTGGGTTATGGCTTTGACAACGGCTTCCGCCTCGAAGGCGTGGGCGGTTACGGCGATGCCGAGCTCAGCGTTCCGGCTGCATCTTACAATGGTGCGCCAGCTGGTGCTTTCCCAGCTGCTGCAGGCAACCTGCAGACCATGGAACTGATGTTCAATGGTATTTACGATTTCAACCGTGAGGGTGCGCTCCAGCCATACGTTGGTTTGGGTGTTGGTGTCCTTCGCGCAAACGCCAAGGCGAACAACCTCGTTTTCACAAATGGTACGGATGTTTCCGCTGCGAACGGCTTTGGTGATAGCGACACTGGCTTTGCTTACCAGGGCCTGTTGGGTCTCGGTTATAAAGTTTCCGAAAAGCTGACGCTTGACCTTGGCTACCGCTACAAAGTTGCCGAAGACCTCGAATTCGGTGGCTACAACGGTGGCACGAACTATGACGCTGACTACACAGCTCATCTGGCGACAGTCGGTCTGCGGCTGAACTTCGGTGCGACGCCTCCGCCTCCACCACCTCCGCCGCCGCCTCCGCCGCCGCCTCCGCCGCCACCGCCTCCTCCGCCACCACCACCTCCGCCGCCGCCTCCAACGACGACGACGGATGCTCCTGAAGTTGTGTGCTCGAGCCTCAACCAGGAATTCGTGGTGTACTTCGAGTGGGATCGCGCGGACCTCACCAGCCAGGCTGCTGCTGTGATTGATCAGGCTGTTGCCAACATCAACGGCGAAGCAGGTTGTGCTCCGAACACGGTATCTATTGCCGGTCACACCGATACTTCTGGTGCGAGTGCCTATAACCAGCGTCTGTCTCAGCGTCGTGCAAACGTCGTTGCCAGCGCTCTTGCGTCCCGTGGCATTGATTCCTCAATCATCACCGAGGAAGCAAAAGGTGAAACGGATCTGGCCAAAGCGACACGCGACGGTGTTCGTGAGCCTCTGAACCGCCGTTCGGAAGTTGTGATCACTGTTCAGTAATTGCTGACCATATGCTTGAAGACGGCCCGGCGATATCTGCCGGGCCGTTTTTGTTTGCGAGCGTGTTCAGAGCTCTTGCCCACTCTAGTTTCCTGTGAAACCAAGGGAACTATGGATACAATGAACACTCTTAGCCGAGACGATGAGGCGGCGCGTGAGCGTCTCGCCAGCGTCAGTCAGGACATGATCGATCGCACTTGCGAGTGGTCGGATATCAATACAGGCAGCTGGAACACTGAAGGACTGAAGCAGTTTGCCCCGGTTCTTGCAGATGCATTTTCTGAGCTGCAAGCTGACGTCGAATTAATCCAGACGAATGGCTTCGAGGCTGTTACAGATTCCGGCAAAACCGAGATTCAACAGACGGGGCCGGTGATTCTGGTCACTGGACGACCTCGGGCAGCGGTTCAGATTATCCTCTCGGGTCATTATGACACCGTCTTCCCGAAGGGAACTTTTGAGGGTGTGACGGATATCGGCGACGGACGCCTCAACGGTCCTGGGCTTGCTGACATGAAGGGTGGCCTTTGTGTCATGCTCGAGGCGCTGAAGACTTTTGAAGCCGGACCACTTCGGGATCGTCTAGGTTATCAGATTGTCCTTACGCCAGACGAAGAGATAGGGAACTTTGCCAGCGCAGAATATCTGACTCGTGCAGCTCAGTCCGGCGCGATGATCGGAATGACATACGAGCCGGCCATGGAGACAGGTGCAATGTCAGGTGGCCGGAAAGGCTCCGCTGTATTCGACATCGTGCTGCACGGGAAAGCTGCTCATGCCGGGCGAGCCAAGGATGAGGGGCGGAGCGCGATCGAAGCTGCCGCAGAGCTTGTTCTAGGCCTTGAGGCGTTAAACGGTAAGCGGGATGGCGTCACCGTAAATGTTGGCTCGATAGACGGCGGGTCAGCAGTAAACATAGTACCCGATCTGGCAATTGTGAGGTTTGGCGCGCGCGCACCCGACGCTGAAAGCGCTGCTTGGGCCACGGAAGAGATCCGCAAGCTTTACGACCGGGCGGCTTCTCGCGACGGCATCCACGGCCATATGCATGGCGGGTTTTACCGTCCACCCAAGCCACGAAACGCTGCACAGCAGGCATTGTTTGATGCGGTGCACGCAACCGGGCAAGCAATTGGTTTGGATCTGGAATTCGTAGACACGGGCGGCGTATGTGAAGGAAACAATATCTTCGCCGCAGGTGTTCCGAATGTCGACACACTCGGNGTACGCGGTGGACGGATTCATTCCAATGAAGAATTCGTCATTACAGAAAGCTTTTCGGANCGNGCCACCCTGTCAGCGTTGCTCCTAAATAGATTGGCGGATGGCCGAATGGACGCCCGCCATATCAAGTCTTTGATGGGGCAATAGAATATGTCCGGCCCTTACATCATGCGACCGTCTCGACTGGATGATTTTCCNGCGTTGATGGAGCTCGCTGAATTATCTGGCGCCGGATTCACNAGCTTGCCGGTTGATGAAGAAATATTGAGAGAGCGCCTGGAGAAATCGGACAAGGCGTTTCGCGGTCAANTTGAACGGATCGAGTATGGCAAATACCTGCTTATGATGGAGGACACGTCGACGGGGGAAGTCGTTGGCTGTTCTGCGGTCAAAGCGGGTACGGGGATAGATCACCCATTNTTCAATTATCGNATTATTACATTATCNCAGGCGAGCCACGCTGCTGGCAACATGCGNTTCGACATGGACGCGTTGGTTCTTACCAACGAGTACGTTGGGTACACAGAAGTTGGAACGCTTTTTCTTAAAGCCAACCATCGCGGAGGGGGAGCGGGACGACTTGCCGCCCAATCACGCTATCTTCTTATGGCGACTGATCCGGACCGGTTTGGCGAAAAGGTTTTGGCTGAACTTCGCGGAGTGATTGATCAGAAGGGTGTGTCACCATTTTGGGAGTGCCTTGGTCGCCACTTTTTCCGGATGGACTTTGACGANGCNGACAAGCTGTCGGCAACAACCGACAATCAGTTTATCTGCGACTTGATGCCGAAATATCCGATCTACGTTGATCTTCTGCCACCTGAGGCTCGAGAAGTGATCGGACGATGCCATTCTGATGGTGTAGGTGCGTACAAGCTCCTGCAATGGGAAGGGTTCGAGTTCGATAGAACGGTCGANATTTTTGATGGCGGACCACTTGTCGCCGTGCAGAGACGCCACCTTCGCACCATCCGCGAGAGCAAACGCGTAAAACTCCAACTCGTTGATGACGCGTCAAACACCGAGTTTTCGCAAGGACTGATTTCAACCGACGTATTGTCAGATTTCCGGGTGAGCCAGGCGCAAATTCTGTTGAGAGATCAAGATACTGCGATGACAAGCCAGGACGTGTTTGATCGCCTGCAATTGAAGCCAGGAGCTACCGTCCGCGTATGGGTAAGGAGCTAATGATGAGAGATTCTGTTCTTGTTGACGGACAATGGCGCACCGGCAATGGTTTGCCCTTTCAAAACTATTGCCCAGCGACGGGGGATGTCGTTTGGGACAGTGCGTCTGCTGACAAACAAGACGTNGAGGATGCCGTCGAAAGTGCTCAGAGAGCTTTTGCCGGCTGGTCTCGAGTGCCGCAGAATGAGCGCACCAGTATACTGCAGGCNTNNGCCAGCGAACTCGAGACGCGCNCTGACCAGATAGCAGAAGCAATCAGCCGNGATATGGGCAAGGCGCTTTGGGAATCGCGCGCCGAGGCTGCNACAATGGTCGGCAAAGTTGCGGTATCCATAAAGGCTCAGAACGAACGGGCTGGNACCAAAGATCTGGATGCAGCTTTCGGNTCNATGCATCTAACACATAGACCTCACGGAGTGATGGCGGTCTACGGTCCATTTAATTTTCCGGGTCATCTTCCGAATGGTCACATTGTTCCTGCGCTGCTGGCAGGAAATGTGTGTGTGTTCAAACCTTCCGAACTGGCTCCCGGCGTAGCCTCTATTATGGCAGATGCCTTCGACGCAGCAGGCTTGCCGCCCGGAGTGATGAACATTGTTCATGGGGGCAGAGATACGGGTGCGGCTCTTCTTCAGTCCAACATAAACGGAGTGTTATTTACCGGTTCTGCCAATACCGGCGTGTTCTTCCACAAGCATTTTGCTGGGCGCCCGGAAGTGATACTTGCGCTGGAAATGGGGGGGAATAATCCCTTGATCATCTGGGAGCCAGCAGATGTGGAGGCGGCTGCTGATATAGCCGCGCAGTCTGCTTTTCTCACGACAGGACAGCGCTGTTCATGCGCGCGCAGGGTAATCTTGCCGGAGGGCAGCTTTGGGGATGCTGTCATNGAGGCTATTGTCGCAAGAGCCAANGCGCTGAGAATTGGTGCGTGGAATGAAGAAAATATCTTCATGGGGCCGCTTGTTTCGGAGCAAGCGGCAAGCAACGCGATCGAGTTTCAAACCATGATTTCAAAACTAGGCGGTAAAAGTTTGCGCCGTCTCAAACGAATGGACCGCGGAGGTGGCTTTGTCACCGCAGGGGTCATGGACGTGACAAATGCATCCGATATACCGGATGAAGAGTTGTTTGGCCCACTGATGCAAATCATCCGCGTTCCTGACTTCAACACCGCCATTCAGAGNGCCAATGCGACNCGCTATGGATTGTCGGGGGGATTGGTGAGTGACGATGACGCGCTTTGGGACAAGGCGCGCAGTGAAATGCGCGCAGGCATATTGAATCGAAATCGTCCCACCGCTGGCGCCAGCGGCGCCATGCCATTCGGCGGGCCCGGCTTGTCTGGAAACTTTCGGCCTGGAGCATACTATGCTGCCGATTACAGCGCATGGCCGCAGGCCAGCCAAGTAGCTCCAAAGGCAGAGCGAATGACAGCTCAGGGTTTTCCAAAGTAGAANTCAAACTTGGAGTGATGATTGTGGCGCATGAGGTGAACTTTGACGGCCTGATTGGTCCCTCCCATAACTATGGGGGGCTGTCNGATGGGAATTTGGCCAGCGCCGCCAATGCNGGGGATATTGCGAACCCAAGGGAAGCAGCACTGCAGGGACTTGAGAAGATGAGAATGCTGGTCAACAGCGGGCTCATTCAAGGCGTCTTGCCTCCGTTACCAAGACCAAATTTCGACTTGCTTGTTTCCGCGGGGTTTTCAGGTTCTGATTCGAACATCATCGAGCGTGCGGCGAAGACTGCTCCACGCCTTCTGAAGGCAGCTTACTCGGCCTCCAGTATGTGGACCGCGAATGCTGCCACAGTCTCACCATCGCCTGATACGACTGACGGTCGACTTCACTTCACCACTGCAAATTTGTCGACNATGTTACATCGTTCACAGGAGCATCCCGACACGACAGCGACCCTCATTTCCATATTTTCTGATGATGCATATTTTTCCGTGCACGGCGCATTGCCCATGCATGCAGACTTTTCAGATGAAGGCGCAGCAAATCATGTTCGGCTTTGTGCAGATCATGGCGGNGCTGGTGTTGAGCTGTTTGTCTATGGAAGAGAGGCCGGAGAGAGCACTGTGGGCTACCCCGCAAGGCAGACGAGGCTCGCGAGCGAAAGTGTCGCCCGNGCACATACCCTTGATNTCGATCGAACGGTNTTCGCGCGTCAGTCGCGTGCAGCAATTGATGCAGGCGCTTTTCATAATGATGTCGTCTGTGTTGGNGCGCTAGACACACTGTTCTTTCATGAACTCGCTTTTGAAGACACCNACCGAACACTCGAGCAAGTGCGCAAAGCGTCNAATGGACTGTTNGANCTCAAACCAGTCATGGTTCCTTCAGCAGACGTTCCCATAGAGGACGCCATACGCGCCTATCTGTTTAACTCTCAGCTTCTGCAGCTGCCCGGGGAGGATNGGCTTGTTCTGATCGCGCCGACGGAGACCGAGGAAANTGATTCTACTCGCCGGTACTGNGAATCCCTTATCCAAGGAAATGGCCCCATCGGAAAGGTGATGTTCGCGGACGTCAGGCAATCCATGCGTAATGGGGGAGGGCCAGCGTGCCTGAGGCTGCGCGTCGTTATGACGGAAGACGAAATTGATGCGTGTCATCAAGGGGTTCTTCTCGACAACGACACCATTGATGCATTGCAAGCAGTTGTGCGGAAAACCTATCGAGACAGTTTAGCGCCAGGCGATTTGGCGGATCCAAAGTTTGCCGACGAATGCCGTGTGGCAAGAGAGGCATTGCTCGAAGTGTTGGACTTGGAGGCTTTGGCCTGATGATCCGTCTATATGACTACTGGCGTTCCTCGGCCTCTTATCGTGTCCGAATTGCGCTTCACTTGAAAGGTATNGATTTTGAATCGGTGCAAGTNGATATTGCGCCGGGTTCTGATGAACAAATGGGTGAGGTGTACCGCACCAAGAATCCTCAGATGCGCGTTCCGTCGATAGAAATAGACGGTCGCGTTTTCGGGCAATCAATGGCTATAATTGAATGGATCGANGAAACCTTCTCTGGCCCGTCTTTATTGCCGTCAGATGCGACTGNCAGGCTTGAGGCCAGAGCATTCGCCGATACCATCGCATGCGATATACATCCGTTGAANAACCTNTCCGTATTGAAAGAGCTCCGTACTCGATTTGGTGCAGATGGGGATGCGATTAAGGCCTGGTATCATGAATGGATTGAAAGAGGCTTTGATGCGTTGGAAAAGTATGCCGCGCAGGAGACTTCCGGCGCCTTTTTGTTCGGGGATNGTCCCACTATAGCGGAAATCGCTCTCGTGCCACAAATTTACAATGCGCGAAGGTATGACATGGATTTGACGGCTTACCCCGCACTGCTGGCAGTCGAAAAGCAGTGTCTGGAATTGGAAGCTTTTCAGAAGGCCAGGCCAAGCAAACCTTCGGCCTAGTTTTCGTCCGCAGCGCTATTCTCCTCAGTTTCGCCCGGGCGCCGGATATCTACGATTTCGACTTCCTCAAAGTCTCCAAGAGGTTCGGCCATCTTTCCTACATTGGCCTCCAGCCATTCAGGAAAGCTGGCAACGATCTCACCACCCGGCACACCTTCGCTTGTGAGAACCCATANTCCTTTTTCCCGGTGCGCTGGCACAACGATCTGGCAGCTTGTCACGTCGTTTAGCCGCTCATTGCAGTAGGGGGTTGGGTCGGAGTTCCCTGCTTCTGAAGCTGATGTACTCAGCGATGGAATTCCATCCTTTGTGTCGGAAATCGACAAAAAGCCTCCAAATCTTCCTCGCAGAGAACTGTCCTGCTCAAGACGGGCGAGAATGGCGTCTGGCACAGGTCGATCATGCGCAATGATTAGGGCTCTTCCGCGATTGTCTCGGCGCAAATAGGTTTCGAAAGCGCGCGTCACGTCGTCGTGAACTGCGGCGTCCCGATAAAGGGGAGCATAAACTTCGCCGATCTTTTCAAAAGACGATTTCAAAGATTGTGCTTGGCGCCGACCTCGCTGCTCCTTCTTTTGAAGCGCCACTTGCGTTGTACCACTCAACGCGGAGTCTTCACTGATCAGGAAAACATCCACGCCCCAGCCGCCTGACCACACAGCCTCTGGCTCCTGAACGGGTAGGGCAGACCAACTTGAATCCTCGGTATATTTCATCGGATCGAGTTCAAGTTGAGGGCGAGGCGAAATGAATGTGTTCCATACCCACGGCCCCGCACCAATCGCGAGCACTGCCGCAAGAGCGATCAATACAGTGAGACGTTTCATCTATGGTTCCTGGCAGGATTTGGAGCGGCATCGCCGCAAGTCAGTCGGACGGCAAACCAGAATAGTTTGGTTGGTCTATAGACAACTGCGCAATTGTGGTCGTTTTGAGGTGCTCGAGCAATCCGGGTGTATCGAGTCCCAATTCGCCTTGCCTCAACAGCTCGCACAACTTCAAATTCAATTCTGATATCGTCATGTTTTGGTCGGCGTTCAAAAGCGATGACAGTCTTTCGCGCTCATCGTTTTCTGCCAGCGGCCGAATTTCAAGTTCCCGCAATACGGTTGCCAGAACATTTGAAGCAACTCGCGCATGAAAACCTGCGTGGCCTTTGAGGTTGGGCATGGCTGTGTCGTCGATAAAGGCCTTCACGGCAGCGATCATTTCCTTCTGGGATGGCGCGTCATGCATAAGTTCAGGCTCTCGTTTCCAGCAAATTCAGGAGGTCGATTTCAGTTTCCGATACTCGCCGTCCAATAGCGGCGCGTTCCACGCTTGGATCGGAACCTGACCGGAATGCTTCGTACATGATCATGCACATGATGCCCCATTTGAAGCTGCCCAGAATTTCCCACCAATCGATCTGATCTGCTGCGAAATTCTGCCCCCCCGATGCCTCATAGGCATCTAGCAACTCGTTCAGATGACCAAAACCTCCCACGCGATTCTGCGACTGCCCAAACCTCCAGGAATTCACACATAGCCAAGCAATATCCTCTCTAGGGTCGCCGAGATGTGCGAGTTCCCAATCGAGTACTGCAGCCAAGCCATGTTCGTTCACGATAAGATTGCCAAGTCTGAAATCACCATGAACCAGAACTGGATCAACAGGTTGAGGTTGGTTCTTCTTTAGCCAAGCCATTGTCAGCTCGAAAACTGGACGAGGGATGTCAAAGCCGCGATAGATGGTTTCGTACTTGGCCAACTGATCCAGACCCCCACTTTTCGGAAGTGTTGGTAGCTGCTCGATTGGAATTGCATGAATACCAGAGAGTGCTTTCCCGCATTGGGCGGTTAAACACTGCCGAGCATTCTCATAGACGTCGTCTCGTAGAATTTTTCTGGCGATGGTTTGGCCAGCAATTCTATTCATCAGAAATGCTTCTCCGATCTCGCTGCTCGGATCGAATACCTTAAGCACTTTAGGGGTGGGCACCGTATGTTCAGCACATCCCAGAAGCTTTGCTTCAGTGCCGAGATCTATCGCTTCGGAATTGCGCGCGACGCTCACTCCGCCCGGAACGCGCCTGAGAATCAGTTCGTCCACAATGCCGGAATGCTCGACGTCGAGGCTCCACGTCTCTTGACTGGCACCTCCTGACAGGCGAACCAGCCGCTCAACAGTCGCGCCACTGCCGTAAAATTGCCCGGCCCAGTCCTGTAGGCCCTTTAGAATGTCATCTTGTCTACCCATCTTGTCACAATCGCGCGGAACCCCCATCACGCCAAGGCGTAACGCCAAGTCACCTTGTGGTGTCACACCAGGATTAATTTGATGTCGAAATCGAAGAAGAAAGACTACGGTCTGCTCCCGCAAGACAAGCCGCCGCGGCTAAGCTTTTTCGGCTGGCTGCGTGGACGCTTCTTCGCCGGCATGTTCATCGCCTTGCCGGTCGTTGTTACATTCCTGATCCTTCAATTCCTGATCAGCGAAATCGACAAGCGCGTGGTTCCGCTTTTACCAGCGGCCTTGAAGCCGGAAACCTATCTCAATTACGCGGTTCCAGGCTTTGGCCTGATCGTGCTGATCGTGTTCCTGACAGTACTGGGCGGAATTGCTACCAATCTGATCGGACGGTCGGTGATCGGGCTGGCCGATCGAATTTTGAGCCGAGTTCCGTTTGTCAGGTCGGTTTATTCTGCTTTCAAGCAATTGGTTGAAGTGTTCGCTAGCAACAACACCGAGCAATTCAGCGAATGCGTCCTAATCGAGTATCCCAAAAAAGGAACTTGGTGCCTCGGATTCGTGTCCAGCCCGGCAAAGGGAGAATTGAAAAGCGTCCTTGGACCAGCTTTTATTGGCGTCTTCGTTCCGACGACTCCGAATCCGACTTCAGGTTTCCTGATGTATGTGGAGGCATCTGAGGTCGTGCGCCTCGATATGACAGTGGAGGAGGGGGCCAAGATGATCTTGTCCGCAGGATTGGTTGTGCCAGAGCATTTGCCTGTGAAGGATGTCGATACAGCAGCCTCGAGCGAGAGCGATTCTGCTAATCAGAAGTTGGAGCCTGAAGCCTAGGAGTGAGCAGCTCCCGAACCAGTCTGAGTGCCCCGCCTCGTGGCCCCGCGAGTTCAGGATCTTTTGATACAATGGATTCAGCGTCCTTCTTTGCAATCTCCAACAAAGTCGAATGGCGGGCCAAATCCAGAATGCGATAGTCGGTTGCTCCAGCTTGTTTCAGGCCCAGCATATCACCCGGCCCGCGAAGCCTGAAATCAGCTTCCGCTACCTCGAACCCGTCTTCCGTGCGACGAAGTGTGTCCAGGCGCTCATGCGCCGTTTCTCCCAATGGTGGTCGGTATAGGAGAATGCAGAATGATGGGCGATCTCCACGCCCTACGCGTCCTCTAAGTTGGTGAAGCTGAGCCAGTCCAAACCCCTCAGCGCGCTCGATAACCATGATAGTCGCTTCCGGCACATCAACGCCAACTTCAATCACGGTGGTGGCAACCAGAAGCTTGGTGTGTCCCAAGCGAAAATCTTCAAGAGCAGCGTCTTTCTCTGCGGGCTTCATGCGCCCGTGCACCAAGCCGACTGGAACGTTCAATTGGTCGCATAACGCGGCATGACGGCCAACCGCGGTGGAATCATCGTCATCGATATCAACTTTAGGGCAAACCCAGAATGCACGCTCACCACGCCTGATAGCGCGCCCGATTGCGCCCACCACTTCGTCAAGACGTGTGTCTGGCACGGCGCGCGTTTCCACTGGCACGCGCCCTGCTGGTTTTTCGTCGAGAATGGAAACGTCCAGATCGCCATGTACAGCTTGGGCGAGGGTTCTCGGGATCGGCGTCGCGCTCATGACGAGCATGTGTGGGCTTAGCGCCTTGCCGGCGAGTTTCATCCGGTCTGCGACGCCAAATCTGTGCTGTTCATCTACAATGACGAGACCGAGATTACGGAAACTGACCGACTGCTGGAACAAGGATTGGGTGCCGGACACAACATCAATGCTTCCATCTGCGAGTCCCATGAGTATGCCTTCGCGCGTCTTTGCCTTGTCGCGGCCCGTTAGCGCCGCTATCGAATATCCAAGCGGCGACAATAGATGATCCATCGTCTCGAACTGTTGGCGAGCGAGCACTTCGGTAGGTGACATGAAGGCGGTTTGAAATCCAGCACTCGCAGCCTGCACGGCCGCCATAGCACTGACAAGCGTTTTGCCCGCGCCCACATCGCCTTGTAACATTCGCCTCATGGGGGACGTGGAGGCCATGTCTTTGGATATCTGGTTGAACGCTCGGAATTGGGCGCCTGTTGGCTTGTACGGCAATGCCTGAAGCAACTTGGCGTGGGTCTCGCTGTTCACCGGAACCGACGGCGATGCGCGTTTCGCTCTGCTCGCGCGGGCAAGCGCAAATGCCGACTCACGAGCCAATGCCTCGTCATAAGCGAGTCGTTGCCGACACAGTTCAAACAACTCCAGATCGTATTCGAGAGGCGCGTGAAGACGGGTGAGCGCTGTCTTGAAGTCCGGCCAGCTCCTCGCCTTTACGAGTTCAGTGTCGGCCCATTCAGGTAAATCATCTGCAATATAGTCCAAGGCCTGAACCGCGAATCCATGGACCCGCTTGTTCGTCAGGCCAGCTGTGAGTCCATAGATGGGTTCGACAGGAGGTGGCATCTGCCCCTTGGCAGGATCCACTATGTGATCAGGGTGCGTCATCTGGCGTTCGCCCTGAAACTCTTCCACCATGCCTGAGACGACCCGCTCTTTTCCGATTGGAAACTGCCCTTGCAACCAGCGCCCGTCAGCCCGGAAGAATGCCAGGGTAAGAAAGCCGGTGCCATCAAACAGCACGATCTTGTGAGGGGATCGCTCAGAATAGGGGGCGTTGTAGGCATGAACCTCACCGCGCAAAGTCGCCACCTCGCCGATTACAGCATCATCAATGCTGTCTTTCACCCGGCGGTCCACCCAGCGTTCGGGGAGATGCAGCAACAGATCCCAAACAGTGTCTCCGCCGACGAGTCGCTCGAGCACGGGCTTCAGCTTCGGGCCCACGCCATTGAGGCTATCGAGGCCTTCAAACAAGGAAAAGAGTCGTTCGTCACGCATCGTCGCCAGATTAGGCGGGCGCAGACGGGTGCACAATCGTCGCTGTTTATTCTGACTGCGTGTTCTATATGAGGATCAACGCACAAGGAGACCGGCATGGACACTCGTCGCCGAAAACTCAAATTCAGGGCTTGGCGGCGCGGATTCCGCGAAATGGACCTGCTCATGGGCTCATTTGCTGATGCTCACATCGGTGAACTTGACGAGGCCGGCCTGGACGAGTTTGAGAAGCTGCTCGGAGTTCCTGACTGGGAAGTCTATGCGTGGCTGATCGGACAGACACCTGTGCCTGAATCCCAGCGGGGGCCCGTGCTGGACCAACTGATCGCATTCCGGTACGTCGCGCAGGGCGGTTAACTCCGCGAACACCAATATCCAGCCGAATACAAGCGTGCCAATGACCCCTGTAGAGCTATTGAAATCCCTCAGCGGTCCCGCCGCGCTGTCGGGAGCGCCATTCGGCGCGGATTTGATTTCCTTTTGTGCCGCCTTGGAAGCCCGTGGCGGCGTGGGTGTATACATAGCGCGAGACGACAAGACCGCTGCCACAGCTCGCCGCATTGCACAATTCGCTTCGCCAAGGCTCGAACAGGTCGACTTGCCAAGCTGGGATACGCTTCCATACGACCGTGTCAGCCCAACGGCAGGGGTCGCGGCACGTCGATGCGCTGCACTGGCCCGCCTCTCTAGATACGAGCCAAGTCAAGGGGCGATTCTGATCGTCACCACAGCCTCATCGCTTGTTCAGCGAGTGCCACCGGTCAGCGTGCTGCGTAGATCGTCATTCGCGGTTAGGCTTGGCGAATCTGTGAACCAGAAAGACCTGACAGATTACCTTGCCGTGAATGGCTACCTCCGTTCGAGCACAGTGCGGGAGCAAGGTGAGTTCGCTATCCGGGGTGGTATCATCGACATTTTCCCGCCGACATCCCCTGAGCCTTACAGATTGGACTTCTTTGGCGATACCCTGGAGACGCTGCGCACTTTCGATACCGAGACGCAACGATCTACCGGTGATGCGAAAAGCGTTGCGTTTGCACCTGTCAGTGAAATCCTCTTTGATGATGACGTGCTCGCACGGTTTCGCGAGAAGTATCTCGTCGTATTTGGTCCGCCATCGGGTGATCCAGCTTACGAAGCGGCCCGGGCGTCGATCCGTCGGCAAGGCGTCGAAGGTTGGTTGCCTCTGTTCCACGACCACATGGAGACGCTCTTTGACTACATTGGAGAAGATCCTCTCATAGGTATGGGTCACCTTGCTGGAGAAGCCGCAGCAGAACGTTTATCGCAGGCAGAAGACTATCATGCGGCGCGGCTCGAAGCCGGTGAAGGCGACGTTCGGAAAGCAAAAGTTCTTCCGCCTGAAGAACTTTATCTGACACCGAGAGAATTGGAGGCAGGCTTAGCCTCACGCGCGACCGCACGTTTTTATCCGTCTGAGCCAAGCGCCGAAGCCTTCGATTTGCAAGCCCGTCCCGGGCGGGACTTTGCGCCTGAGCGGCTTCATGCAGATATCAATATCTTTGAAGCCGCTATTGCGCATGCCAAGCGGCTCCAGTCCTCAAACAGACCCGTCGTATTTGCTGCCTGGTCCACTGGGTCAGCAGACCGATTGATCAACGTGATGGCGGATCATGGTTTGACTGACCTAGCGTTGGTTCATTCCTTGGAGGCGGCTCGAAAGACCGATTTTACGGTTGTTGAGATTCCCCTCGAAGCTGGCTTTGAGACACCGGATGTTGCCGTTATTTCTGAGGCAGACATTCTGGGTGACAGGCTTGCTGCGCCTCGGCGGAAACGGAAGACCGCGAATTTCATCTCGGATGCTGCTGCACTCAATCCCGGTGATCTGATTGTTCATATCGATCATGGTGTTGGCCGTTATGTAGGGCTGAAGACACTCGACCTGACCGGCGCCCCGCATGACTGCCTGCATCTTGAGTATGCAGGCGGCGACACGATTTTCCTGCCCGTGGAAAATATCGACCTGATCAGTCGTTACGGGTCGGAGGATGCAGAGAACCAGCTGGATCGGCTCGGCGGAGCTGGCTGGCAGACACGCAAAGCCAAAGCCAAGAAGCGCATTCTTGAGATGGCCACAGAGCTTATGAACATCGCGGCGGCGCGTGAGCTGAAACGTGCCGAAGCTGTGAACGCCGGGCAGGGACTGTATGAAGAATTCGCTGCGCGTTTCCCGTATGAGGAAACCGACGATCAGCTGAACGCGATCGAAGATGTTATAGGTGATCTGGCGTCAGGCCGCCCTATGGACCGGTTGGTGTGTGGAGATGTTGGTTTTGGGAAGACCGAGGTAGCTCTACGCGGAGCGTTTGTCGCAGCGATGAGCGGCAAGCAGGTAGCTGTTATCGCGCCCACAACACTTCTCGCAAGACAGCACTACAAAACATTTGCCGAGCGCTTTGCAGGATGGCCACTCAAGGTTCGACAACTGTCTCGCCTGGTTGGCGCGAAAGAGGCTGCGGAAACCCGAGACGGTTTAGCTGATGGCAGCGTCGATGTCGTTGTAGGAACACACGCGCTCCTTACCAAGAGCATTGAGTTCAAGCGGCTTGGCTTGTTGATCGTTGACGAAGAGCAGCGCTTTGGCGTTAAGCACAAAGAACGCCTGAAAGAACTGAAGGCTGACGTACACGTCCTGACCTTGTCAGCGACCCCAATTCCGCGAACCTTGCAAATGGCATTGACGGGGATTCGAGATCTTTCAATCATTGCGACGCCACCAGTAGATCGCTTGTCTGTGCGCACTTACATAACAGAAGAAGATACTGTTACGTTGCGCGAAGCCTTGCTTCGGGAAAAGTATCGCGGTGGCCAGGCATTCTTTGTGGCTCCGCGAATTCAGGATCTTGATAAACTCGAGCGGTTCTTGCGCGATAATGTTCCAGAGGTTTCATTCATCGTTGCACACGGACAAATGGCCGCCGGAGAGCTGGAAGACATCATGACAGCCTTCTACGAAGGCAAGTATGATGTTCTGTTATCGACGACCATCGTGGAGAGTGGGTTGGACATTCCGCGNGCNAATACGCTGATCATCCACCGNGCAGACATGTTTGGTCTGGCCCAGCTGTATCAGTTNCGCGGCCGTGTCGGGCGCTCAAAACTTCGTGCCTATGCATATTTCACCACACCGCGCGACAAGGTTATTACCGAAACGGCAGATCGTCGTCTGAAAATCCTCCAATCACTGGACTCCCTAGGAGCCGGGTTCCAACTCGCGAGTCATGATCTCGACATGCGAGGCTCCGGTAATTTGCTTGGCGATCAACAGTCGGGCCACGTGAAGGAAGTTGGGGTAGAGCTTTATCAATCGATGCTTGAAGACGCGGTGAATGCGCTGAAGTCTGGAGCAAAGGACGATGAGGAATTCGCCGATGACTGGTCGCCGCAGATCAATACTGGCGCTGCCGTCCTGATTCCGGAAACATATGTCGAAGACCTGAATATCCGGCTTTCCCTTTATAGACGGCTGTCAGAGATCGCGACTGCGTCTGAGAGAGAATCTTTCGCCGCTGAGCTTATTGATCGGTTCGGCCCAATGCCGGAAGAGACCAAGCAGTTGTTGGAAGTGACTGCAATCAAGGTGCAATGTAAATCCTTGGGCATCTCCAAACTCGATGCGGGCCAGAAGGGCGCGGTGTTTGCTTTCCGTGAAGATACCATTCTTGATCCGGCCCGATTGCTTGATGTTGTGCGCAGTCGCCCGTCACAGATTCGCATCAGACCGGATTCCAAACTGGTTCATTCTGGTCTCGGCGGCACACCGGAAGAACGGCTCGCCGGCATTCGCAAGTTTCTCAAGGAGCTTGAAGCCGCTGCTGGCCTTGTACCTGCTTAGCCCACACGGTTCTGTTGAAAGACACCCGATGTAACTTCAGACAGAAGTGCGGGGGCATCATGATAAGCGCGTGCCTCCGCAATCCTCCATCCCAATTGCTGCGCTAGTTTTGGCGACGAACTTGCGAGCGACTGCATAATACGNTCACTGATGAGTACAGCGCCTTTATAGCCGGTTGCCGGCAAGCTTATCACGAAGGCATCCGAACCAAGAAGGCTAGGAAGATCGGATTCTCTCAACGCGCTCAACAAAAGTTGAGCCACTTGCTTGCGCTCATCACTCGTAAGTCCTGCGCCGTTTGGATCAGCAAGTGCAAGCAGACTCAACGTGGTTCCATACTCCTTCGAAAAGGCAATTTGTTTGGAGAGGTGCGTGCGCAGGAATTGTTCCGAGAATAGCTTTGTGTCGCCGTCCAGAAACTCCGGAACATTCGCTGCGTTTTCAGCAGTTGCTCCACATCCCGCATCCCGTCGTCCATACAATTCCACATGCTTGGCCAGCTCCCTGGCGTCTACAGTGTGGTCNAATACGTGGGAGAGACAGCTAATCAAGTCGTGGAAAGTGGGAGATGGAAACAATCCTTCGCCCACGAGACCAAGCAGCGGAACGTCCGAGAAAGTTGAGGCNANTTTTGAAAGCCAGCCCGCTATCTGGTCGAGATGTTGTGACTCTTGCGTCACATCGATCAGGATTGCTGAGAACTGTTTCTGCTCGGCGTAATCAGCGGCGGTACGAACACTGAATGCCGCCGTTAGTGACATGCCATGCTCCGCGAGATTGGCTTGAAGAGCCAAAAAACGAGCTGATCCGTCTCCAAGGTAGAGAATGTCCGGTACAACTTCGAATGTCGGCAGCGGCNATGCAATTCCAAACGCTGAGGCGGATTCCGTACGAAGCTTGAGTTCAGAAAGACGGTTTGTGCGGCGAGAGATCGCCTCAAGGCGTCCCCGCAGTACAGGCAGATCGCGATCTCGTGGAATGACCACCGCGTTCTCGAAACAACTCGCAACAGAGGCGTCTCCAAGCACCATGACTGGACGCAGAGAAGCGCCTATTTGTGCGATAGCCTCATCGAGGATGTCATTGTCAATGCTTGCCGTGTCGATGAGTAGAGCGTCTGTCGACTGGCAAGATAGAGGCGCATCCGCCTTGAAGGGCCTGACACGCCCTACCTTCAACCGCGACATGATCATCTCCAGTCGGGGGCTGGATGCCAAGACTTCGATTGGTGGGTCTAGATATGCGAGATGATTCATAAAGCTCAAAAGATTGCGGGAGTCGACGTTGCGATACCCCTTCCTTTTGCGACTCGTCGGCTTAATGATCCGCTAAATTGACCTCGAGAGATTAGACAAAGGGTAGGAATATCATGGCTCAAGGACCGCTTAACGGCGTGAAGATTGTGGAATTCGCAGGTATCGGCCCCGGACCATTCTGCGGCATGCTCCTGTCNGATCTTGGCGCTGACGTTATACGCATCGATCGCAAAGGTGATGGCCGGCCGGGGCGAGCTGCCGATGTNATGGGCCGNGGNCGACGCTCAATTGGGTTGAACCTGAAGGATCCGGCNGACGTCGAGACGGCGTTGAAACTGCTAGAGAAAGCTGACGGTCTCATCGAAGGGTTTCGACCTGGCGTGATGGAGCGCAACGGCCTNGGACCNGATGTAGTTCTCGCGCGCAATCCCAAGCTGGTCTACGGGCGGATGACCGGCTGGGGCCAAACCGGGGCCCTGTCGCATTCTGCTGGCCATGACTTGAACTACATTGCCATTACAGGTGCGCTTCACGCGATGGGTGACGGCGATGGTCGACCTCGACCGCCGCTNAATCTGGTTGGCGACTATGGNGGAGGCGCTCTGTATCTCGCCATGGGTCTTCTCGCAGGTTTGATGAACGTAAAGAATGGCGGCGANGGGCAGGTCGTGGATGTGGCGATGTCGGACGGCGCGGCGTCGCTGGCGACAATGTTCTACGGCATGAAAGCGATGGGTCTCTGGACTGATGACCGCGAGGCGAACCTGTTGGATGGCGGCGCGCATTTCTATGACACGTACGAGTGCGCGGACGGCAAGTGGGTCTCCATCGGCTCTATTGAGCCGCAATTCTACGCTCTGCTTGTCGAGAAGGCCGGCCTTACAGATCCCGAATTCCAGGCACAGATGGATCGATCGAAGTGGCCAAGCTTGAAAGAAAAAATCATGACTGTCTTCAAGACCAAGACTCGCGATGAATGGTGCGAGATCATGGAAGGGACGGATATTTGTTTCGCGCCGGTGTTGTCCATGTCCGAAGCACCTCATCACCAGCACAATGTCGATCGACAAACTTTCGTTGAGGTTGAGGGCGTGGTCCAGCCAGCGCCAGCGCCACGATTCTCGGCGACACCGGGCGCCATTCAAGGACGACCAGCTGGCCTGGGCGAACATTCCGACGAAATCCTGCGTGACTGGGGAATTACCTGACTTCAGCTCGCCTGAAAGATGAACACAACACAACCGAAGGCATTCCGATTCATTCAGTTTCGTTCTGCTAACAATCATGGCGTTGAGCACATGTGCCGGCAGTTAGCCGGGATTGCTGCTCAACGTCCTTCTTGCTGACCTTGATCGCCCTGCGGGGCGATCCTTTTTCTTGCGCCGAGGCCCTCGCTCCTTAGTCTGCAAGAAACAAGTCAGAAACCAGCGAGTTCTCATGAAGAAATTGATCCTATTAATGAGTGCGCTTCTATTGGCTGCGTGCGGCGGCCCTTCAGCTCCTGAGCGTGATGAGGGGTACGACGTTGCGGAGCAAAATTATCGGGAATTGCACCATCGCTTGCTGGTTATGGATTCTCACCTCGACACCCCTGCAAACCTGTCCAACCCGGACTTTGATATTCTGGCTGATAACCCCACCAAGTTGGGGCGCGTGCAGGTAGATCTTCCCAAGATGGAGCGAGGCGGTCTCGATGGCGGCTTTTGGGTGATTTACACTCCACAGGGGCCCCTCAACGTGACCTCATATGAAGCAGCAAAGCTCGCCGCTTTGAAGCGCTCGGATGAAATTCTGCAACTGATCGAAATGCATCCGAACGAATTTGAGCTAGCCACTACCGCGGATGATGCTGAGAGAATCGCAGCCTCCGGCAAGAAAATCGTCTATAAATCCATCGAGAACAGCTACCCACTCGGCACCGACCTGGGAATGATCGAAGAGTTCTACAATTGCGGCGTTCGCCTGATTGGTCCTGTCCACTTCATGGACAACCAATTTGCGGACAGCGCGACCGATCTCAGCGCATCTGATCTCGGAGGACTCACCCCTTTGGGGGAGGAGCTGATTCGGGAAGCGAACCGGCTGGGTATGATGATCGACGCGTCTCACGCAGCTGATTCAGCGCTCGAGGCCATTATGGAAGTCTCCTCAACGCCTGTCGTGCTGTCTCATACGGGAGTGAGCAGTCTGTATGACCATCCGCGAAACATATCAGACGACCTTTTGAGAAAGGTCGCGGCGGATGGTGGCGTTATCCAGATCAATGCTCTTGGTGCATATATAGAAGATCTCGAACCACCAGCGGAGCGGGTTGAGGCAATGCAGGCACTATCAGAGGAGTTTAGCGGAATATCCCCGTTCGATCTCAGCTCCAACGAGCGTGAACGCTATTTGGCGCGTCGTCAGGAGATCAATGAGACGTATCCCATGCCTCTGTCATCGTTCGAAGTGTTCATGGATCAGATGCTACACGCGCTTGCGATCGTGGGGCCGGACCATGTCGGTATGGGAGCAGATTGGGATGGGGGAGGCGGCGTTGCCGGCATGGAGGACGTTTCCGATCTTCCAAAGGTAACGGAACGACTTCTTGAAGAAGGCTACTCCAAAGAGGATTTGGAGAAAATTTGGGGCGGAAATCTATTGCGCATCATGCGACAAGCCGAAGCTGCCAAACAAAATTGAGCGAATAATGGCGACTGAAGAAAATCATACTGCGATGATGATGTAGTCTTGCATTGGACCGAGGGGATATGTATGAGGCCCCTTTCCAATTCACGCGCAATTTTGCGCCAAACCACCGGATACCTGTTATGGCAGTCCCTAAGAGTAAAGTTTCGAAGTCTCGTCGCGGCATGCGCCGTTCGCACGACCGCCTCGACATGAACACATACATCGAAGACGCAGACTCCGGTGAGCTGCGCCGCCCGCACCACATCGACCTGAAGACCGGTGTATATCGCGGTCGTCAGGTTCTTGAACCACGCGACGACATCTAAACAATCGTCCTGCTGTTGCGCTTTGCGGCGCACAAGCTTAAGGGTTCGAGCGCTTCCTGCCAGAGCAGGGAGCGCTTTTTAGTTTCAGGCGCAAAGGTAAAGCCACACATGAGCGAGATCATCGACATCCATGCCCGCGAAATTCTGGATAGTCGGGGGAATCCGACAGTCGAAGTTGATGTAACTCTTGAAGATGGCTCTGTTGGCCGCGCCGCAGTGCCTTCAGGCGCATCGACCGGCGCCTACGAGGCGCATGAGCAACGCGATGGCGATTCTGAGCGCTATCTCGGTAAAGGCGTCCTGAAAGCAGTAAACGCCGTGAATGGCGAGATTTTCAATGAATTGGCAGGTTTGGACGCCACTGAGCAACGCATGATCGACATGTTGATGATCGATCTCGATGGCACAGAGAACAAATCGCGTCTCGGCGCCAATGCGATTCTGGGGGTCTCCATGGCGCTTGCCAAAGCTGCAGCGGAAAGCTCTGCCATGCCGCTCTATCGCTATGTCGGCGGACCCAATGCCCGCGTATTGCCAACACCTATGATGAACATCATCAATGGCGGTGCGCACGCAGACAATCCAATCGATATTCAGGAATTCATGGTGATGCCAGTCAGCGCGGAGAGCCTCGCTGATTCTGTCCGCATGGGTGCCGAAGTGTTCCACGCTTTGAAGAAGACGCTGAGCGAAGCCAGCCACAACACCAACGTTGGGGATGAGGGCGGATTTGCTCCGAACCTGGCGTCTACCGACGAAGCGATTGGCTTCATCATGAAAGCGGTCGAGAAGGCCGGTTACAAGCCGGGCGAAGACATCGCGCTGGCATTGGACGCCGCTTCGACCGAATTCTACAAGAATGGCAAGTATGAGCTGGCAGGCGAAAACAAGTCGCTGGGTTCTGACGAGTTCGCAGCCTATCTGGCCGATCTTTGTGCCCGTTATCCGATCATTTCTATTGAAGACGGCATGGCCGAAGACGACTGGGATGGCTGGGTTTCGCTGACAGAAGCAATTGGCGACAAAGTGCAACTGGTCGGTGACGATCTGTTCGTAACCAATCCCGACCGACTTTCCATTGGTCTCCAAAAGGGTGCGGCCAACTCTATTCTGGTGAAGGTCAACCAAATCGGTACATTGTCCGAGACTTTGGACGCTGTGGANCTGGCCCATTTGCACGGCTACACTGCGGTCATGTCTCACCGTTCCGGAGAAACAGAAGACGCAACAATTGCGGATCTCGCTGTCGCGACAAATTGCGGTCAGATCAAAACGGGTTCCCTGTCCCGCTCTGATCGGATTGCAAAGTACAACCAACTGATTCGAATCGAAGAAGAGTTGGGGCCTGTTGGAATCTTTGCTGGACGATCCCGCATCAACGCAGCCTGATTTGCATCACCTGACACGGCCGATGGCGCTCACTTTCTCTTAACCAAACCGCCTTTAGGTGAGGTCATGAGATCGCGATTCGAGGCTGTCGGCCTGTCACTTCTTGTCTTGTATTTTGCCTACCACGCCTTTGCGGGGGAGAAGGGGCTCGGCCGATGGTCGGATGCCCAGATGGAGCTTGAGGATCGCAAGGCTGTTCTGGCCGATCTTGAGCAGGATCTCGCTCGTCTCGAAACCGATATTCGCCGCCTGACACCGGGATCTGTAGACCCAGATTTCGTAGAAGCCATGGCGCGTGACAAGCTCGCTTTCGTCTATCCGAACGAGATTGTTTTACTTTCTCCGGAACCAAGCTCTGCAAATTGACATAGTTGTTCTGACTTGTCGTTGCGTTATCGCGCATACATAAGTCCACAAAAGGGTTGGAGCGATTTATGGCGACGAAATCTAGAAGTACCAAAAAGGCACCCTCCAAGGGCAATAAAGCGGAGATGCTGAAATACTATCGGGAAATGCTCCTGATCCGCCGGTTTGAAGAGAAGGCCGGCCAGCTTTACGGCATGGGAAAGATTGCCGGGTTTTGCCACCTCTATATCGGCCAGGAAGCCGTTGTGACGGGTATGCAGGCCTGCTTGAAGGAAGGTGACCAGATCATCACGGGGTATCGCGATCATGGGCATATGCTGGCCTGTGACATGGACCCGAAAGGCGTGATGGCAGAACTGACAGGACGCATCGGCGGCTACTCCCGAGGGAAGGGCGGCTCAATGCATATGTTCTCCAAAGAAAAGAACTTCTACGGTGGTCATGGAATCGTTGGAGCCCAGGTGCCAATCGGCACGGGCCTCGGATTTGCCAACAAGTATCGCGGCACGGACAACGTTGCCGTAGCCTATTTCGGTGATGGCGCCGCAAACCAGGGCCAAGTGTACGAAGCGTTCAACATGGCTTCGCTATGGGACCTTCCGGTTGTTTATGTCATTGAAAACAACATGTACGCGATGGGTACGAGTGTTGCCCGGCACGCCTCAGAAACTGAGCTCTACAAGCGCGGTATTTCCTTTGAAATAGAAGGAGAAGAGGTGGACGGCATGGACGTCATGGCCGTGCGGGCGGCGGGCGAAAAAGCCGTCAAGTATGCGCGTTCCGGAAAGGGGCCGTACATTCTGGAAATGAAGACCTACCGCTACCGCGGTCACTCAATGTCAGACCCTGCCAAGTACCGCAAACGCGAAGAGGTCGATGACATTCGCTCCCACCATGATCCGATTGAGGGCCTGAAGACACAGCTCCTTGAGCAGGGCCACGCGAGCGAAGATGAGCTCAAAGATATAGACAAGGAAATCAAGGGTATCGTGAAAGAGGCCGCAGACTTTTCCCTTGAAAGCCCTGAACCTGATCCATCCGAACTGTGGACGGACGTTCTCAAAGACGTCGAGGTGGCCTGATGTCTGGCGCCTGTGAAACCCGACAGTCCTTGATCCAGTTTTTCGGAGCACAATAATGTCCGTAGATATTCTCATGCCTGCCCTGTCTCCGACAATGGAGGAAGGCACTCTTTCGAAATGGCTCAAAAAGGAAGGAGATACGGTCTCTTCCGGTGACGTCATTGCGGAAATCGAGACCGACAAGGCCACGATGGAAGTAGAAGCCGTCGATGAAGGCACGCTGGCCAAGATCCTGGTGCCTGAAGGGACCGAAGGCGTAAAAGTGAACGCGGTAATCGCAGTGCTTGCGGAAGACGGTGAAGATGCCTCCTCCGTAGAAGCGAAAAACGCTTCAAGCTCTTCGACCGAGTCCAAAGAGGCGGCAGAGGACAATACTTCCAAAGAATCTGACGATGAGAGTGAAGCTGCCGCTGAACCTCAGGCTGCGATTCTTTCTGACCCAACCATTCCAGAAGGCACATCCTTCACCGAAACCACAGTGCGCGATGCCTTGCGTGATGCGATGGCCGAAGAAATGCGCCGTGACGAGTCAGTCTTCGTCATGGGTGAAGAAGTCGCAGAGTATCAGGGCGCATACAAAGTGACGCGTGAACTGCTTCAGGAGTTCGGTGCGAAGCGTGTTGTAGACACGCCGATTACGGAACACGGGTTTGCAGGTCTGGGCGTTGGAGCAGCATTTGCTGGCTTGAAGCCGATCGTCGAATTCATGACGTTCAATTTTGCTATGCAGGCGATTGACCAGATCATCAATTCTGCAGCCAAGACGCTGTACATGTCTGGTGGTCAGATGGGATGTCCAATCGTGTTCCGCGGGCCAAACGGCGCAGCTTCACGTGTCGGCGCTCAGCACAGCCAAGACTATTCTGCTTGGTACGGACAGGTGCCTGGCCTCAAGGTAGTCGCGCCATATGATGCGGCTGATGCCAAAGGCCTTCTCAAGGCAGCTATCCGTGATCCGAACCCGGTCGTTTTCCTGGAGCATGAACTCCTCTACGGCAACAGTTTCCCGGTCCCGGATATTGATGATCACATTTTGCCGCTTGGCAAAGCCAAGGTGAAGCGCGTCGGTAACGACGTAACTCTGGTTGCGCACTCGCGAATGGTGGGATTTGCGCTGCAAGCTGCTGAGACCTTGGCAGAGCAGGGGATAGATGCCGAGGTTATTGACCTGCGCACCATTCGCCCGCTCGATACCGACACGATCATTGAGAGCGTAAAGAAAACCAACCGTATCGTTTGTTGTGAAGAGGGATGGCGGTTCTTCGGTATTGGCGCGGAAATTTCCGCCACCGTGACTGCAGAAGCGTTTGACTATCTTGATGCGCCGCCGGCTCGGGTGCACCAGAAAGATGTACCTCTGCCGTATGCGGCAAATCTGGAGGCNATGAGCCTTCCGAACGCCGATGACATTGTCGAAGCCGCGCGAGGAGTTTGCTATGTCGACTGAGATACGAGAACTCAAATCCCCTCCCTCTATTGAAGGGGCTGATGCCGCGCAGGAAATGATCCGGTTCTGGATTGCCGACAATACCGATCATGTAAGCCTTCGCGTTGGAGACGCAGCTGATCCCGCGACAGAACCAACCATGTGGGGGTTTATCCTGGGTGACATCGCAAAGCATGTCACGGATGCCTTCAAGGATCTTCACCCGGACGGCCCGGAGAAAGAGGATATCATCAAGGAAATCGTGACTGGTTTCCTGAACCGCATACAATTCGGCCCGAAGTCTCCGGGCGACGTTCAGAAGATGGGTGACTGATATGGCTATCGACATCACAATGCCCGCCTTGTCGCCAACCATGGAGGAAGGCACGCTCGCGAAATGGCTCGTGAAAGAAGGCGATACAATTTCGTCCGGTGATGTGATCGCAGAGATCGAAACGGACAAAGCTACAATGGAGGTCGAAGCTGTCGACGAGGGGGTTGTCGCCAAGATTCTCGTTGAGGCGGGCACTGAAGGCGTGAAAGTGAACGCAGTTATTGCGGTCCTCGCGGAAGAGGGCGAGGACGCATCGTCAGTTCAGGCATCATCCAAGCAAGAAACGCCTAAAGCTGATACGCCTGCAGCATCCGGTGAATCTGACGCTTCGGAAAANTCGGATGTGACGCCGAAATCAGACAAGTCGGTAGAACCAGCACGTCAAGTATCAAAGCCGCCCTTACCACCTGCAAACTCACAGGATGGTCGTATCAAGGCCAGCCCTCTTGCACGGCGTATCGCAGATATGAAAGGCCTCACNCTCTCAGACCTGAAGGGTACGGGNCCTCGCGGACGCATAATCAAGCGCGACGTTGAAAACGCCCAGCCCACACCCGCCAACGCATCTTCGGGAGCAATGGCGCGTCCAGATGGGTTGATCCTGCCTCAAATTCTTGATGATCGAGTATATTCTCCGGATAGCTACGAACTTGTGCCTCTGGACGGTATGCGCAAAACAGTGGCNAAGCGCTTGACGACTAGCTTCATGCAGGTGCCGCATTTCCCGCTGAATATAGATCTGGAGCTTGACCATCTTCTAGCTAGCCGCGCCGCGATCAACGCGGCCGCTCCTGAAGGTGTGAAGGTGTCCGTGAATGACATGCTCATCAAAGCGGCGGCAATGGCGCTTATGGACGAGCCGGATTGCAACGCGTCTTACACAGATAATGGCATCGCCTATCATAAGCACGCGCACGTATCTGTCGCCGTCGCGATTGATGGTGGATTGATTACACCCGTTGTATTCAAGGCTGAGACCAAAGGACTGGCGGAAATATCGGAAGAGATGAAAGATCTTGCCAGTCGTGCACGANACCGCAAACTGAAGCCGCAAGAATATAGCGGCGGTACCTTCAGCATTTCGAATCTCGGCATGTTTGGCATCAAAAGCTTCGCCTCCATCATCAACCCGCCCGAAGGCATGATCCTCTCGGTGGGAGCTGGTGAAAAGCGTGCCGTGGTNGATAATCAGGGCAATCTCGTTGCGCGCACGGTTATGACCGTCACCCTGACTTGTGATCACCGCGTTATTGGCGGCGCGGAAGGAGCNAAATGGCTGCAAGCCTTCAAGCGATACGTTGAAACGCCTGAAGCGATGTTGCTCTGATGCTTCGCCCCGGGCTGATCGCGATTAGCCTTGTGCTTGCGGCTGCCTGCAGTGACGAGCGCATATCACCGCCTCCAGAGCAACGTCTGAACGAGGAGGCGATGCGCGACATTGCGAGTGAATTCGCAATACAAAAAGGAATGAACCTTCTCTGCGAGCGTGAAGGCCCGGATCTGTTAGGCAACTTCATGGAAGACCTTCGATATGAGGGNGTCGACCGGCAGATGCGAGAGAGCATCATGGCCGAAAGCGTAGAGACGATGAACAAGATTTCGGCCGAAGAGCCCGAATATATCTGCACACCTGAAATGTTCGAAAGCGCAAATCTGCGCGTGTCTCAGGCCATGCTGTCTTGGGACGAAATGAGAGGAATAACGCAATGAGCACCCAGTACGACCTCATCGTGATCGGCTCCGGGCCAGGCGGATACGTGTCGGCCATCCGAGCCTCTCAACTTGGTATGAAGACCGCAATTGTTGAGCGTGAGAGCCTCGGTGGAATCTGCCTGAACTGGGGCTGTATACCGACCAAAGCGCTGTTGCGTTCTGCAGAAGTGTTGCACCTTGCCAAACACGCAAAGGATTTCGGCCTCAAAATCGACAAGGCCGATTTTGACCTGGATGCGGTCGTGAAACGTTCCCGCGGCGTGGCCAATCAATTGTCGACTGGCGTGAAGTTCTTGATGAAGAAAAACAAGATCGACGTCATCGAAGGCACTGCGCGCCTCGAAAAAGGAGAGCCTGCGCCAAAGGTGATCGTGAAAGACAAGGATGGGAAAGACACTTCCTACCAGGCCAAACACGTCATGCTCGCGACTGGCGCGCGGGCGCGAGATATTCCTCAGGCAGGTCTCGTTGCTGACAAGAAACTGATCTGGACCTATCGCGAAGCCATGACGCCAGACGTCATGCCAAAACGCCTTCTCGTAATTGGTTCTGGCGCAATCGGAATTGAATTTGCGAGCTTCTATCATGAGCTGGGCGCTGACGTTACAGTTGCAGAAGTCATGGACCGCATCTTGCCTGTGGAAGACGAAGAGATATCCAAACTCGCTGATAAGGACTTCAAGAAACAGGGCCTCAATATCGTAACCGGCGCGAAGGTGGAAAACCTGACCGCAGGCAAGACTACAGTGACAGCCGAGATCACAGACAAATCAGGCCAGAAGCAGAAGCAAGAGTTCGATCGCGCCATTCTCGCTGTCGGTATTGTCGGGAATGTTGAAAACCTCGGTCTCGAGGCGCTCGGTGTGAAAGTCGAGAAGACCCATGTAAAGGTGGATAATTTCGGCCGAACCGGCGTGAAAGGACTGTATGCGATCGGGGACCTTACAGGTCCTCCGTGGCTCGCGCATAAGGCATCCCATGAGGGTGTTGTATGCGTGGAAGGCATCGCGGGCGCCAATCATGCAGAACCGTTCGACCCGTGGAATGTGCCGGGATGTACGTACGCACACCCTCAAGTGGCCAGTGTCGGTCTGACAGAGAAAGCCGCCAAGGAAAAAGGCTACGAAATCAAGGTCGGGCGCTTTCCATTCATCGGTAACGGCAAGGCCATTGCAATGGGTGCTTCTGAAGGACTGGTCAAAACAATCTTTGACAAGAAAACCGGCGAGCTGCTGGGAGCNCACATGATCGGNGCTGAAGTCACCGAACTGATCCAAGGATACGTGATTGCTCGGCAGGGCGAGTTGACGGAACAGGATCTCGCGCACACCATCTTCCCGCATCCGACCATCTCAGAAAGCATGCACGAATCCGTTCTCGATGCTGAAGGTCGCGTGATTCACATATAATTGTCGCCCCGGTGCGGCGACGCCTACACCGGGGAGCATATCATGAAGTTGAGCGTCGGACCTGGAGCGCTGGTAGCNGCCGGCTTCATTGGTCCCGGAACGGTTACCGCCTGTACCGTCGCAGGCGCCAATTTTGGCTTTGCATTGATATGGGCGCTGGCATTCGCGACAGTTTCCACAATTATCCTGCAAGAGATGGCGGCCCGCTTGGGCATAGTGTCGGGCAAAGGGCTAGCCGCCGCTATGACGTCGCCAGAGAACGGCCCAATTGCGCGATGGGCAATCATCAGTCTGGGCGTTGCGGCCTTGGCTGTTGGTAACTCAGCTTATGAGGCAGGAAATCTCACCGGCGGTGCATTGGGCATTGAAGCGCTACTCAATGGTGGGGCCGGGACACATAAGCTTGTCGTCATTTGTCTCAGCGTGATTGCAGCTGGGTTCCTGGCCTTTGGCCATTACAAACACATCGAAAAGTTATTGATTGCACTTGTCGTGATGATGAGCGCGGCCTTCATCNGCAGCGTCGTCATTACCCGCCCGGATCTCAGCGCCTTGGCCCGCGGGTTCATTCCCTCCATTCCGAGTGGTGGATTGCTGACGGCTGTTGCGCTGATCGGTACAACCATTGTGCCGTACAATTTGTTTCTCCACGCTTCCACAGTTCGCGATAAGTGGCCTCATGGAACAACTCAAGCCACGAAAGCGGCAAGAACAGACACTATCACCTCTATAGGTTTGGGCGGAATTATATCGNTCCTGATCTTGTCGACTGCCGCNTCTGCACTNTTCGGATCGGGCATCAGCGTCTCNTCAGCAGCAGACATGGCTATTTCCGTTGAGCCCGCGTTTGGTGTCGCAGCCAAATACCTTGTCGGAATTGGCTTGTTTGGCGCGGGTCTTTCATCTTCGATCACCGCGCCCCTGGCGACGGCATATGCTCTGACCGAGTTTGGGGGGCTTCGCCGGGATGGTTGGCAGTTTCGGATCATAGCACTAACGGTATTGCTGATTGGGACCATTGTTGCGCTGATCGGTGTCAGGCCGGTGGAAGTGATCCTGATTGCGCAGATCGCGAACGGGCTGATCCTACCCATCGTGGCGACTTTCCTGCTGGTCGCCATGAACAGAGCCAAACTGCTTGGGACGTATGTGAACTCGACATTGTCGAACGTTCTGGGCAGTCTTGTCGTTATAATTACTTTTGGTCTCGGCTTGCGTCTGATCCTGAGAGCCTTAAATGTCTGGCCATGAGCCGCACGATTTGCCTGAATTCTGATATTGGCGAATTACCAGGTGAAACTGGTCGTGCGCTTGACCGCGCCATTCTGGACGTCGTTAGCCGCTGCAGCATCGCATGTGGAGGGCACGCAGGCGACGAAGATAGCATGCGNGCCACGCTTAAGGCAGCGAAGGCCCGAGGCGTAGTTGCAGGTGCGCATCCATCCTATCCAGATAAAAAGAACTTTGGACGCATTTCTGTCAGCCTGTCTCCTGAAGATCTTGAGGCGTCACTACGCCAACAAGTCCGCNCGCTCTCGAGTCTCGCCAGGCTGCAAGGCGTCGTACTCGANCACCTGAAGCCACATGGTGCTCTTTACAATGACTCTGCGAAGGATGCGGNTCTGGCACAAATCGTAGTTCGCATTGCTCATCAGAGCCGTATTCGCGCAGTTATAGGACCGCCGAACTCTGTTCTGCGCAAAGTGGCACTCGAAGCAGGTCTCGATTTCGTCGCAGAAGGTTTCGCGGACAGACAGTATAGTTCGGATGGCTCATTGGTCCCACGTTCAGAGCCCGGCTCTGTATTGACATCAGTGCAAGAACAAGTCGCTCAAGTCTTGCACATCTCGGAAGAAGGATGTGTCACGGCTCGAGATGGAAGCATGATTTCACTTCCTGTAGAGACCATTTGCTTGCATGGCGACACGGCCGGAGCGATCCAGTCCGCCCTCGGCATAAGGGAGGCGCTGCAGACAAGAAAAATCGAAATCAAAGCGCATCTTCCGCAATGACTGCGCGTGATCTGCAGTTCATTGGTGATGATGCGATACGAATAACAGTGTCACAGCCGGAAGAGCGATTTCAGCTTGCCGACTTTCTGCACAGATCCGGAAATTGGGCGGAAATTGTCGTTGGCAAACGGAGCGTCACAGTCCAATTTGATCCTCTCATTATCAGTCCAACCGAAGTAGCTCGTAGGCTGAGGGATGTTGAGGTATCAGATCTCGGTTCCGCAAGTGTTGCACACGGAATGAGAACTCTAAAGATCCAGACAAACGACGGCAATGCTCCGGACCTTGCTGAGTGCGCAGAAACAAATGACTGCTCGATAATCGAGTTTCTGGAACGCATTCAAAGGTCAAATCTGCGTGTGGATATGCTGGGTTTTGCGCCTGGCTTTGCTTATGTAGATGGTGTCGATCCGCAACTCGAGGGCACGCGCCTGGAACATCCTCGCCAATTGGTAAAAGCAGGATCAGTCGGGTTTATAAGCGGACACCTCGGAATATACGCGTTGGATGGTCCAGGGGGTTGGCCAATTATTGGCAGGACGGACGCGCTTCTTTTCGATGAATCGAAGTCAGACCCATTTCTGATCAAGCCTGGCTTNGGTCTTCAGATAGAATGGNTTTAGAATGGTAATGCGCATTCTTGATCCGGGCCCTCAAGCGTCGCTGCAAGGAGCCCCCAGAGGGGGATTTCGTCAGTTTGGGATGCCGGCTGCCGGAGCGGCAGATCCTTTATCAATGTCTCTTGCAAACCGCCTTGTTGGCAATCGTCCAGATGGAACTTGCATTGAGGTAACTTATGGTCCGTTTGCCGCTGTTTTCGAACGGAACGCCTCAATCGCAATAACCGGCGCCGTGGCTCCGGTCTCGGTAGATGGCTCCCTTCGTCGTTTCCACACCACATTGCCAATCAATGCAGGAGATGTTGTTGAAATCGGTAGGCCGTCCGCAGGCCTCCGATTCTATGTTGCGGTAGCGGGCGAACTTCGTGCGGAAGAGTTTCTCGGAAGTACGTCGACATATATGCCGGCAAAGCTAGGAGGACTGTCTGGGCGTGCCTTGCAGAAGGGGGATGTCCTGGAGGCCACATTTGATGTGCCGGCACCACCGATTTTCGAAACACCGACCAATCTCATTCTCACGCTCGGAAACAGTTACGCGCTGCGGTCAACGGAAGGTCCGGACTATTCTGAAGACTTGAATTCGCTGTGGACCACCCAGTACACCGTTACACGCCGTGCAAGCCGCATAGGCATAGAGCTTGACGGTCACTTTCCAAAACCTGACACACAAGAGAACTTACCAAGTGCCGCTATATTTCCGGGCGCTCTGCAACTACCGCCAAAGGGTAGGGGCTTCCTGCTTCTTCCAGACTGCCAGACGACAGGCGGATATCCGCATGTTCTCCAAGTGAACAAGTCTGACCGCCACCTACTTGGNCAAGTTCGACCAGATGATTCGATAATATTTCTTCGAAGGTCAGCAGAACAGGCGCGCGCAGACCTGGCTCANAAANATGCNCTGTTCAAAGATTGGGTCGGCGACGTGAATTGGTAGCTGAGCAGGGGGCGCGAATTNGTAAACAGAGTTCTAATCCAGGATATCAGGACAGATGTACTTATGTNCCGCTCGTCCAATGCCGGTGCGGAGACAATGTGAAGTCTCAGGTTCACCGTCGGCAAGAATGCAAACTCGAGGGTTGAGGCGGTCGCAGGGCTCGATCTTGGGATCGCATAATCATCATTATGGGAAATNATGTTTNTCGATTATCCAATGAATTCAAGGCGCATTCCGTCGTAACCTGGTACCACGCCTTCAGGCAGTTCTTTCAATAGCGTTTGGTAGTCCATATCCACATGCATATTCGTCAAAACGGTCAATCGCGGCTTAATTTGGTCTACCCATTCGAGCGCCTGATCAAGATTTGCGTGAGATGGGTGTGGAGTGTAGCGCAGAGCGTCCACGACGAACGTATCGACCCCCTGCAGCGCCTCCAGAGTGCTTTCGGGCAAGNCGTTTACATCATTGCAATAGGCGAGATTGCCGAACCGAAATCCCAGGCACCGGATACGACCATGCTCCATATCAACCGGAATGACTTCCACAGAATTGCCGGCACCTGCGATGGTCACTTTCGTTAAAGGCTCAAGGTTCGGTTGCGCCGCTAGAATAGATGGATAGCCTCCCTTCCCCTCGAAACAATACGAAAATCGGTCCATCAAAGTGCGCTTGGACTCTGCACTCATATGTGTCGGAATAGGCTTTCGCTGGCGAATAAAGTACGGGCGCACGTCATCGATACCATGACTTTGGTCCGCATGGTCATGCGTGTAAAGAATAGCATCCAGATGCTTCACATTCTGCCGAAGCATCTGTTCACGAAGATCAGGCGACGTATCAATCAGAACGTTGGTGGACAGTCCTGTATCATTGAACGACTGCACGAGTGCCGAACACCTCAGGCGCCGGTTTTTTGGCTCCTCTGGGTCACATGCGCCCCAGTCGCCACCAATACGCGGAACGCCACCAGACGATCCGGTTCCAAGCAGCGTGAACGCGCCATAACCCATCAGTTAGGGACCCTGGAAAAAAGCTTGAGGGCGTTCTGCGTTGTTTCCTCCAGCACACGCTCAAGAGGCAGGCCTTTCAGAGCAGCGAGAGCCTCCGCGACATGAACAAGATAGGAAGGCTCATTTCGGCGGCCGCGCATCGGCACTGGCGCAAGATACGGGCAATCGGTCTCAAGGATCAGCCTGTCCATAGGGACGTCAGAAATGACCTCCCGAACTTCGCTCGCGCTCTTGAACGACAAGATACCTGACACCGAAACAAATCCGCCTAGGTCCAACCCTCTTCTGGCCAATCGTGCACCGCCCGTGTAGCAATGGAGTAACGGCACGAAGCCGCCTTGAGCGTGCTCTTCCTCCAGAATATCGCCCATCATGTCATCAGCTTCCCGCGTATGCAGGATAAGTGGTAAACCTGTTTCTCGCGCTGCCTGTATATGTGTNCGCAGGCTTTTCACCTGATCGCCCTCGGCGCTGTAACCATAGTGGAAATCCAGGCCGGTCTCACCGATCGCCACAACGCGCTCGTCCTCGGCCCGAGTCACGAGGTCGGAGACGCTGAGGTCGGTAAAATCCTTGCTATGATGCGGATGAACACCGACAGAGCACCAAATATTCTCATGCGTGTGCGCAATCGAACGCACCGCTTCGAAATTGTCGAGCCTGTCGCAAATGGCAAGCATACGCCCGACACCCGCTGTGCTCGCGCGCTCCAGCACTTCACCCAGATCGTCTTTATATGTTTCGCCGTGGAGGTTTACATGAGTGTCGAACATGCCAACGACTTAGTGCGAACGCGCCGCACTATAAAGCCCTGCAATCAGCTTCGAAGCTGTTTGTGCCGGATCCATTTTCAAGGCGCGCGCTTCACCGGCAAGCCTTGAGATGTTGAGCCACGCAGTCGCTGCCGCTGGTTCCTGTTCGGCCTTACTTGCAAGCCANGCCAGGATTTCTTCCTGAAAGGCCTCCATGGCCGTCTCGTCAGCGCNAGCAGATTGCAANGCNTCAGTAANCAGCCCGTCATTGGGTCTCGGCAGACTTCGAACCAGCACTTTGGCTGCATGAGCNGCAGCAAGTCCGGACGGCGTGGAGAGCCGCAGCCCAAGTCCGGGCCGGCCTTTGGACAATGCTAGCGCGTCTGCCGACGCACCCGCAGAGTCCAATGCGCGTTTCGTATCATCCTCATTCAGTGTTGTCAGACGCAGCACTCTGCATCGCGATCTGATCGTTGGCAGGATGGGCGTAGTTCCGTGATTCACCAGAAACAGAATGCTGTTGGCCGGTGGCTCTTCGAGCGTTTTCAGTAGAGCGTTCGCGCCATTTCGATTCAGTTCATCCAGAGAATCAATAATGCCGACGCGCCAGCCACCTTGAGCCGGCTTGAGAGAAAAGAATTGCGACAAATCGCGAATNTGATCGACAGCGATATCCTGACGAAGCTTGCCCTTGTCGTTCAGNTCTCGATNNACNATCCGTAGATCCGGATGTCCACCCGCGAGGCAAATTCGAGCGACAGGATCAGTCGTCGCAGCTTCCAGCGGCGCATTATCCGGACCGCGNGCNCCCAGCATGTAAGCTGCCAATCGGTTGGCCAGNGTGGCTTTTCCGATTCCAGACGGCCCTTCGATCANCCATCCATGGTGAAGCTTTGCTGAGGTTGCAGACGCCAGAAATGACGCTTGCGCAGCCTCGTGCCCGTAGAGTGGCCACGCAATATTCATCGGACCAATTCTCCGAGGTTATACTTGGCGACAATTTGCGACCACGCTGCAACAAATACTTCTGTCTCGCTACACGCGGCGTCAATCAAATGACATCGCTCCGGCTCTGCTCGCGCAATNGCGACAAATCCTTGCCTNACGGCATTGTGGAATGCGTGGTCTCGCTGCTCGAACGCATCGCTGGGGCCGTTTCGGGCGGAACGCCGGCCGGCCGTAGTCTCCAGAGGTGCATCAAGCACCAAAGTCAGGCCCGGCCGGGTTTCGCCAAGCACTGTTGCTTCCATTGATGAAAGGATGTCGGTTGATACACCGCCCTTCACGCTCTGATANACGCGGGTCGAATCNGCAAACCGGTCACAAATCACCCATTTACCCACCCGTAGCGCTGGGCGAATGAGCTTTTCAAGATGATCGCTTCGCGCCGCATTCATCAGCAACGCCTCACTCATCGCCGACCAACTTTCATTTCCGGGAGGATGCAAGGCTAGCTCGCGCACAGCTTCCGCCAAGGGGGTTCCCCCAGGCTCACGCGTCGTGATGACGTCAAACCCATGACTGTTCAGGCGCTCGGCCAAGGCGCGCTGCAGCGTGGATTTGCCAACGCCTTCGCCGCCCTCAAGCGTAATGAACCTGAGCGGCTCTAGTTCAGCCATCGGAGCCTGCAATTAATTGGCTCAAACCTTCGACCGCCCTTCCAAAGAAACCGAGCTTCTTCACGTTTGCTTCGGCTACAATCGGCGCTTCAATCGGACTCTGTCCTTCAATAGTAACAACGAGCTTTCCGATTGTGTCGCCAGATTTGACCGGAGCTTGCAGTGCGCTGTCCAGCACGATCTCCGTTTTCGCTTTTTCCAGTGCAGCCTTGTGACCAGCTATTGTCATCTTGTCAGCCAGTGAAACCGGGACAGTCTGTTGCTGTCCCAACCAGACTTTGACTGCAGGCAATTCNACGCTTTCTGGCGTGATGACTTTCAAATCATAGCTTTGAAAGGCCATGCGCATCATACGTTCGCCTTCGCGGCCTCNTTCCGCCATGCTGTCCAGACCATTGATAACAATGGTCCTGCGTACACCGTCTCTGACGGCAGACGCTGTCAGGCCATAACCTGATACTTCAAGGTGGCCGGTCTTGAGGCCATCTACGCCCTCAATACTGAGAATCGGGTTGCGATTTGCCTGAGTGTACTCCCGCCATGTGTAGTCGGGCATGTCGTACCAGTCGTAGTATTGCGGGTACTTGTCGATTGTCAGTTTCGCCATCTTGGCAAGGTCTTCAGCAGACACGACGTGGCCGACACCTTCCAAGCCAGTCGTATTTACAAAGTTCGCCGAGTTCATTCCAAGTTCGTGGGCAAGGGCAGTCATGCGACGCGCGAAAGCTTCTTCGGAACCTGAGATGCCCTGAGCCAGTACGATACACGCATCATTGCCAGACATGATGATAACACCATGCAGCAATTCTTCGACGGTCGGCGTATCACCCGGTGCCAGCCCCATGGTCGACGTTCCTGATGGAAACCCACCACGGCGCCAAGCATCTTCGCTGACGGTGAANTTGTCGGTGAGTGATATCTCGCCACGCTCAATGAGCTCAAACACGAGAAACGCAGTCATCATCTTTGTCATCGAAGCAGGGATCATCGGCTCTGATCCGTTTTTCGAATAAAGAATGGTGCCAGTCTCGTGATCCATGATCACNGCATGGCTCGCAGGCGTATCCATGATCTGGGCCTGAGCAGCACCCGTCGCAAAGACTGCCAATGCGCAGGCTGTCAGAATCTTGGGCGTTCGCAGCATATAAAGCCTCCAGAAGGATTTGATCGGAAGGCCGAAACAAAATCCGGCCCTTTCCCAGCGTATACAGGAAAAAGGGCCGGTTTGTGATGTGCGTCAATGGTGCCTGTGTTGCAGGACTATCAGTTGCGAGCAACCACGCGGCTATTTGCAAGTCCTTGCCGGGCTAAATCATCACGCGTCCGGTCAGCCGCATCACGATTTGAGAATGGACCAACACGTACTCTGAAAAAGTCCGCTCCGTTTACGCGGGCTGGATCAATTTGTGCGCTTACATTCGCCGGCATTTTATCAATCAGGCTTTCTGCATTCCCAATTTGAGAGAACGCACCTACTTGCACGAAGTAATTTCCAACAGAAACCGGCTGATAAGCCTGCGTGTTTCGATTGTCGGAAACATTCGTCGGCTGCACCTGAAATGTTTCTGCGCGAGCGGCATGCGTATTTGTATTATGTGCGAGTTGCGCCGACTGTGGCTTCGGCGTGGCTATCGGAGCAGGGCCAAGATAGCGGACTCGAACATTCAAACGCCCTGCCCCGGCCATTCCGAGTTCGGTCGCAGCACGCTCTGATACCTGAAGCATTGCTCCATCCTCGAACGGTCCGCGGTCGTTTACCCGAACCACAACTTCCGCATTCGTGTCCAAGTTCACGACCTGAACCAGGCTCGGCAAAGGCAGGCTCGGATGAGCCGCCATGAGCTCGGATTGGTCGAACAACTCTCCATTAGCAGTAGGCAGGCCCTGGAACTCGTCACCGAAGACAGTCGCTGCACCCGTCTGGTCAAAGACCGGCACGGCATCAGGCGTAATGGTCCGAGGTTCGGCAAGAGGCGGCTGATTCTGAATCCCCNGCTCTTTCGGCTCCTGCGTGCGAGTTTTAGCAAGCGTTGCGAGAGGTGAAACCTCAACTGAGGATGGTTCGCGCTGCGCAGCGACTTCTCGTGCCGCTGCACGCGGATCAAAAGCCTTTGGAGCAACCACCTCCGCAACGACGGGAGCAGCAGACGATGGAATAGGCATGCTGATACTGGCGTATTCGCGAACTGAATGTGGACTATCGNCCGATGTGGGCTCAACCGCTTGATTGGCCTGTGATGGAGCGTTCGATCCGGGATAGCTGAATTGGACTCTCGCCCGCGCCTTGTCGGCATTGGGGCGAGCCTGATCCGGCGTGATAAATACTGTCTGACGTTCGGCGGCGACACGACCACTGTCTGATAAGGATTTGTAGACGATGGGAGCAGCGTCCGCCAATGCGGGCGACGCGCTCGCGGCAGCGGCAATCATACTTGCAAAAAGGGCGGGAAGGCGGTCTTGAACCTTNGTTTTTGGCACGCGCATTCGCGATGTCACCTCATTCTGAGTTTCGTGTCGGCGCTTTGCGCCTGAACGTCCGGCTTTTCTGCCGTACCTGATCCGTTTACCACGCTAAGGTGGACACAGCATGAACTCGCTCAGCGATTTCTCATCGTGATATTAGGTGGTCGTTTACAATTTGCCCAGAGTAGCCATTCGCAGATCGGGGCTTGCAAAATCGAAGCGCGTAGTGGAAACACCGGGACGCTGGAGGAATGGCAGAGTGGTTGAATGCGGCGGTCTTGAAAACCGTTGAGCCTTCGCGGGCTCCGGGGGTTCGAATCCCTCTTCCTCCGCCACTCCAATCNNTCAAAACNCGACGAACCGCCATCNGGTGACCTNTCGTAAGGCTGGTCATTCGTCACAGCATCCTGCAAGAGTCTCGAAAATTAGAAGCTCTGGAGGAAACATGCTCGAAGGAATCAAAGTCGTTGAATATGCCACCTATATGGCGGCACCGGGCGCAGGCTCGATCCTCAGCGACTGGGGCGCGGATGTTGTCAAAATCGAGCCCCCCGGCGGCGACCCTATCCGCTTGTTCTTTAAAACTATCGGCACAGACATNGCGGACAATCCAGTTTTTGATTTCGACAATCGCGGCAAAAAATCCATCGTTGTCGACACGTCGAAGCCTGAAGGGCAGGAACTCGTCCGAAAGCTCGTTGCAGACGCAGACGTTTTTCTGACCAACGTACGGCCTGGCGGTCTGGAACGGTCTGGCCTCGACTATGACAGTTTGAAAGAGATCAATCCGAAACTCGTTTACTGCTCCCTGACTGGGTATGGCCTGCAGGGGCCAGATGCCAATCGCCCTGGCTTTGACATTGCCAGCTTCTGGAGCCGCACAGGCGTAGCGCGGCTGACCGTCCCCAAGGGCGAGGATCTTTTTGCGCTTCGCACCGCTTTCGGAGATCACACAACGTCCATGTCCGCCGCCGCAGGTATTTGCGCCGCGCTTGTTGAGGCTGGTAGAACCGGCAAGGGAAGATTGGTCGAAGCTTCTCTCTTTCGCGCTGGTTTGTATGCTCTGGGNTCTGATTTCGCGATCCAGCTNTTCTTTGATCGTGTNGCATCGACCAAGACTCGCCATGAGCAAAACGTGCCGATCACCAACTTCTTCGAGACAAAAGATGGAAGTTGGATCTGCCTCGTGTCACGTCAGGGAGAAGTCGATTGGGGCCCCATATGTCGCGCCATTGGCCGGGAAGAATTGATAGAAGATGAGCGCTTCACATCTGCCAAAGCACGCCGAAAGAACAAAGCCGAAGTCGTAGATATTCTGGACGAAGGATTCGGGAAGTTCGACAAAGCAGAAATGGCGAAACGCCTAGACGCGGAGTCGCTTGCTTGGGCACCGGTACAAACACTCGCGGAAGTCGCAAAAGATCCACAAGCCATCGCGGCAGGCGCTATTGTTCAGACTCCCAGTGCGAAGGGCGACGGCTCAACATATGCGTCGCCTGCGTCTCCAGTTCGCTTCCCTGGCGCTGACGACGGCCCCAAGGGCCCCTCACCTGCGCTTGGCCAGCACACAGCGGATGTGCTTGGCGGCCTCGGCCTGTCGGCCGAGACCATCAAGTCTCTCTACTCCGATGGAATTGTTTACTAGCGACCTTTGAATTCCGGGCTGCGTTTTTCGAGAATCGCGTCGACACCCTCCATATGGTCCTCTGTCTTGTGCATGAGGGCCTGAGAGGCAGCCGACATCTCCATAATCGTCTCGTAGGAAGAATTCGTGCCATGGCGCATCAGTGTCTTGGCAAGNCGCAGGGCTTGCGGCGGCTGAGCGGCAATCTGTTCGGCCAGCGCGACCGCCTCATCCATCAGGCTGTCGCCAGGCACAACCTTCGACACGAGCCCCCACTCCTCTGCNGTAGCGGCGTCAATGACCTTCCCAGTAAACAGAAGCTCAGCGGCACGTGATGAACCGATCAAGCGTGGCAGCAACCAAGCACCACCATCGCCNGGAATGAGACCTAATTTGAGGAACGTTACGCCCATTTTCGCGCGATCAGATGCGATCCGAATGTCCGCCATGCAAGCGACGTCGCACCCAAGCCCAATAGCTGGGCCGTTGACTGCGGCAATCATCGGGACTTCAAGATTATAAAGAGACTTCACAATCAGGTGGATATTTCGGCGATACCCTTCACGAATGTCGTGCGGCGCGCCACCGAACGCCCCTGTTCCTTCTTTCATGGCCTTAACATCGCCGCCCGCAGAGAATGCCCGGCCTGCGCCTGTCAGGATCACACATCGGATGCTCGGGTCCGCCACAATGTCGTAGCAGGCGGCTGCAATCGCGGCTCCGTCGCCTTCGGCGCCAAGCGCGTTCAAGCTATCCGGGCGATTTAGCGTCAGGATCATGATGGATCCGCGCTTCTCTGTTGTCACAATAGACATNTCTGGAAATCCTCCGCGTTTTCTACAGCCCTAGCTGGCAGGAGACGCAGGATATGTCCATCGGCCAATCGGCCGCTTTCCGCGCGGTGACGCACTGTCGATTTGGAAAAGTGGTGCGGATGAGAGGACTCGAACCTCCACGCCTTGCAGCGCTGGAACCTAAATCCAGTGCGTCTACCAATTCCGCCACATCCGCATGACGCGTGTTCCTACGCGAGCTCTCCCAACGCTTCAACTCCCATAAGGNCAATATGCTGCGAAATTAGAGATGTTCGCCGTGGAGGCTGCTAAGAATATCGGGAAGTTCTGCCTCCAGATCCTCTGCGATCAAGCCAGCTCCGATACGCCTTCCCGCCTCACCGTGAAGCCAGCTTGCCATGGCGGCTGCTGTGAACGTATCGACACCTTGAGCGATCAGGCCTCCCGCAATACCCGCAAGAACATCACCCGATCCTGCAGTGGCAAGCCAACGTGTCGCGTGAGTATTAACAATTGCAGTTCCGTCTGGGCGGGCAATCACCGTATCCGGCCCTTTCAAAAGAACGACGCACCCCGCAAGTTGCGCAGCCTTTCTTGTGGCTTCGACTTTATTCGGCTCCGTTTCCAAGAGGTCGCCAAACAGTCTGTTGAATTCACCGATATGGGGCGTGATCAAATCATCTGGTCGAAGTTGNTTGAAGAACGCTCNANGATCATCAGANAAAACTGTCAAAGCATCTGCATCCAGCACGGCTCTGGAATTTGACGAGAGCAGGCATTCCACATTTTCCCTGGTTGAGGTGTTGATGCCAGCAGCAGGCCCCAAAATCACGACACTCGCCGACTCGATGGCTGCGCGCAATTGCTCAGCATNTGCGACTTCCTTCAGCATGACCGCCGTCAAATGGCTGGCATTTACAGCNATAGCGTCGGGCGGNGATAACATTGTGACGAGGCCCGCGCCTGCGCGAAGACCAGCGCGACCTGCGAGGCGCGCGGCNCCTGTGGAGGTAATGTTGCCACTCACNACTGCCANATGCCCGCGCGCGTGCTTGTGGCTGCCCTGCCCCGGTTGAGGAAGNCTACGTCCCCACAACAAAGGGGAGTTCTCCAAAAGACTGGTTTGGACCGGCACTCCAATATCTGCCACGAACACGCCGCCACAATANGCGGCACTTGGCATCAACACATGTGCTGGGCGGAGTGCTGCGAAGGTGATCGTGCCTTCGGCGCGGAAACACGCACCCANAGGCTTTGCCAACTCGCCATGAATTCCCGAAGGCACATCTATCGAAATGACTCGCCCGCCGCGCGCTGCCAGTTTTTCAGCCGCTCCTTCCAGTGGGCGGGAAAGTCCACCTCCGAAGAGGGCATCCAGGACGATGTCATGTGGCGCNTCCAATGCAGCTTCCAGCGGCTTGATNTCATCGCCCCATTCAGCAGCTGCTTTAGCGGAGTCTCCTTCAAGCTTTTCGGCTGGCACAAGACAATAAACGTCGACATCCCGCCAGAGTTTGGCGAGCGCGGCTGCGGCCACAAATCCGTCTCCGCCATTTCCGCCGGGACCACAAAGAACCTGTATNCGCCCCTCGGGCCAATTTGCATGCACGAATTCTGCAACGGCATTGCCAGCCCGCTGCATCAACTCGAAGCTGTCCACGCCGGTCGAGAAGAGCTTCTCTTCAGCGGCCCGCATTTCCTGCGGTGTAAGTATAGGTCTGCCCATAAGACTGGCTCATAGCACGCGAGTTTCAGATTCGCTCCCTAATCGCTGTACTTCCAGTTGATCCCCGACCCGCTTCAGCACAGTGACGGAGCAATATGTAGGACTGAAAACGCGCGCCTCTGGCCTGTTCTGCAATTTGCTCACGACCGCATTAATGGCGACGAAGTGGCTGAACACCGCTGTATTATCTGGAATGATAAGTAGTTTGCGAACGATCGCATCACGCCACTCAACATGCGATTTTGCTTCAGAGTCCCACGTCCCGCCCATGAAATCACGAAGCCAGGCTACGCGATCCTCAATTCCCGGGGGTGTCAGTATCTCTGAAACTTCGTTTACGACTTCTGCGTCAATATCTAGTCGCTCTTCCAGAGGACGTGCCGTTTGTCGGCACCTTTTCATTGGGCTTGATATGATGTGCTGGATGCCAAACGCCTCGAGTTCGTGAGCTACGGCATCNGCTTGACGACGTCCAAGGTCACTAAGGCCAGGGTCGGGGTGATTCCCCCAGCCGGCCGCAGCTTCGCCGTGTCGGATCAAATACAGCATTTTTCCCCCTTCTATTCGCAGATCGATTTTTTTTTGCCCAACGATAGCGTGCTCGCCAGAATCTGGGCCTTCCCAAACGCTTTGCTTGGCCCATCGGGAGACTGATTTCAAACCGATATTGGCTTTCTACCGAGTATCTGCGCAATTATCAGGCTTGAAGGCGGTTCCCAACCGAGCTTGTTTCTTCAACACTTCCGGGGCATGCGCCTATAAAATGCGCAATTTCGATGCAGTGAAGTCCAAAATCTGATCACGCAAACGCAACGTGATGCTAAGTGTCCCTATGGGTCTCGCTTCAATCGAAGAAGGCGCATACCCGTTGCTTACACAAACCAACCGGCTGGGAGACACGGGCCATGAAAAAAATCGAGGCGATCATCAAACCTTTCAAACTGGATGATGTGAAAGAAGCGCTGCAGGAAATTGGCTTGCAAGGCATGACCGTTGTTGAAGCAAAAGGCTTTGGTCGTCAGCGCGGACACACTGAATTGTATCGCGGCGCAGAATACGTGGTCGACTTCCTTCCGAAGCTGAAAATCGAGATCGTTTTGGCTGACTCCGCAGTCGAAGGTGCCGTGGATGCGATCAAGAAAGCCGCCCACACCGATAAGATTGGCGACGGCAAGATCTTCATCTCTGACATCACCGATGCGGTCAGAATCCGCACCGGCGAAACAGGCGACGCAGCCCTGTAAAAAGGCTGCGCGTTTAATTACGAATACCCATACGAAAAAGAGCTGTTTACTGGAGGGCAAATTCCAATGGCCGAAAATCTGCTTAAACTCATGAAGGATGAAGACGTTCAGTACGTCGACCTTCGCTTTACGGACCCGCGCGGCAAGATGCAGCACGTGTCTTTCCATAAGGACATGGTCGAAGATGACTTCTTCACCGAGGGCCAAATGTTCGACGGATCATCTGTTGCTGGCTGGAAAGCTATCAACGAGTCCGACATGGTTCTCATGCCTGACACCAGCAGTGCGATCATTGACCCGTTCTTCCAGCAGACAACGCTGGCAGTGATGTGCGATATTCTCGATCCGATCTCCGGACAGGCATACAATCGCGACCCGCGCACGACCGCCAAGAAGGCAGAAGCCTATGTAAAGTCGAGCGGCGTTGGCGACACCGTGTTCTTCGGCCCAGAAGCGGAATTCTTTGTTTTTGACGATGTCCGTTGGTCCACCGATCCACACAAGACAGGATACAGCTTCGACTCGACCGAGCTGCCGGCAAATACGGATAAAGAATACCCAATGGGCAACATGGGTCACCGCCCGGGTCCGAAGGGTGGATATTTCCCGGTACCGCCAGTCGACTCTGAGCAGGACATGCGTTCAGAAATGCTGTCCGTTATGGGCGACATTGGCCTACACCCAGAGAAGCATCACCATGAAGTGGCTCCGGCACAGCATGAGCTTGGTCTGAAGTTCTCAACCCTTACAACGATGGCTGACCGCCTTCAGCTGTACAAATATGTCATCCACAACGTGGCGGCGTCGTACGGCAAGACAGCGACATTCATGCCGAAGCCAATGTTTGCCGACAATGGCTCTGGTATGCACGTTCACCAGTCCATCTGGTCCGGCGGCAAGCCATTGTTCGCGGGCGACCAGTATGCCGGCCTTTCTGAGACCTGCCTTTATTACATCGGCGGCATCATCAAGCACGCTCGCGCGCTGAATGCTCTGACGAACCCTTCAACGAACAGCTACAAGCGCCTGGTTCCAGGTTATGAAGCTCCGGTTATGCTTGCCTATTCGGCTCGCAACCGTTCTGCTTCCATCCGGATCCCATTCGGTTCCAATCCGAAAGCAAAGCGTATCGAAACGCGCTTCCCGGACCCGACCGCGAACCCGTATCTCGCTTTCGCTGCCCTGCTCATGGCTGGCCTCGATGGCATCGAGAACAAGATCCATCCTGGCGACGCGATGGACAAAGACCTCTATGATCTGCCGCCTGAAGAGGCGAAGTCGATCCCGCAAGTGTGCGGCTCACTGCGAGAAGCGCTTGCAGCGCTCGATGCAGACCGTACATTCCTTACCAAGGGCGGCGTGTTCGATGACGACCAGATCGATGCTTATATTGAGCTCAAGATGGAAGAGAACATGCGCTATGAACTCCACCCGCATCCGGTGGAATTCGACATGTACTACAAGGTCTAGGGGCCTGTTCTCTCTCCTCTAACCCTTGTAGAGGCCGGTATCGCAAGATACCGGCCTCTTCTTTATCAGAAATTCGAGAAAAGACGGGCTCTAAGCTCAACAGACCCGTATACAAGAAAACGCCCCGATCAATCGATCAGGGCGTTTTTCAATGTTATAAAAATCGTTGAGAGGTCAGCCTGCCTCAGGTTGGCTCTTCTTGGCGTGCACGTAGAGCGGCTCTGAATTACCCTCTACCACTTCGCCATTGATCACGACCTCTTCTACACCGCGCAGATTTGGCAGCTCAAACATCGTATCAAGCAAAATACCTTCCATGATGGAGCGTAGTCCCCGAGCGCCGGTTTTACGAGCGATCGCCCGACGGGCGACTGCCGTGAGCGCTTCGGGTGTGAAGGTAAGCTCAACATTCTCCATATCGAACAGCTTCTGATACTGTTTCAGGAGAGCATTCTTCGGCTCTGTTAGGATTTTGATAAGCGCCTTCTCATCCAGGTCTTCGAGCGTTGCGATCACAGGCAAACGCCCGATGAACTCCGGAATGAGCCCGAAGCGCTGAAGGTCTTCCGGTTCGGTATTGCGAAGAATTTCACCAACACCGCGCTCTTCCGAATCTTTTATGGATGCGCCAAATCCGATGGAGGCTCCCTCACCGCGTGAGGAAATGATTTTGTCGAGCCCGGCAAATGCGCCGCCGCAAATGAAAAGAATGTTCGTCGTGTCGACCTGCAGAAATTCCTGCTGTGGGTGCTTGCGACCACCCTGTGGCGGAACAGCGGCAACAGTGCCTTCCATAATCTTGAGAAGCGCTTGCTGGACACCCTCGCCAGACACGTCGCGCGTTATCGACGGATTGTCGGACTTACGGGAAATCTTGTCGATCTCATCAATATAAACGATGCCACGTTGCGCACGCTCGACGTTGTAGTCAGCGGCCTGCAACAGCTTGAGAACGATGTTCTCAACGTCTTCGCCAACATACCCAGCCTCGGTAAGCGTTGTGGCGTCCGCCATCGTGAATGGCACATCAAGAATGCGTGCCAGCGTCTGTGCCAGCAGAGTTTTGCCGCAACCGGTTGGTCCTACCAACAAAATGTTGGACTTGGAGAGCTCGACCCCGTCGGTCTTCCCTGCGTGAGACAGGCGCTTGTAATGGTTGTGAACCGCAACGGACAGAATACGTTTTGCGTGCGTCTGCCCGATGACATAGTCATCCAGCACGTCGCAGATCTCTTGCGGCGTAGGCACGCCTTCACGAGAGCGGACCATTGAGGTCTTGTTCTCTTCGCGAATGATGTCCATGCACAGTTCAACGCATTCATCGCAGATGAACACGGTCGGGCCGGCAATCAGCTTCTTTACTTCATGCTGGCTTTTTCCACAGAACGAACAGTAGAGCGTGTTCTTGGAATCGCCTGAGCCATTTTGTTTTGTCATGCCGTCCTCAATGCCGGATAAGGCTTAATTTCGTCTTTAAGACGCCGTGTTCGGTCGATTGTTGAAACAATAGGCGTCTGGGCCCGCCCTGCAAGAGCCAGGCCGCACTGATGGTGGATGAGTCGACTATTTATCATCCTCGGCCGTTCGGCGTTCAAATACTTTGTCAACAATGCCAAATTCCCTGGCCTCTTCTGCCGTCAGGAAGGTATCACGGTCCAGTTTCTTTTCGATCACATCATAGTCCTGGCCAGTATGGCGAACATAGATGTTGTTCAGCCGCCGCTTCAGTTCGATAATTTCCTCAGCGTGGCGTTCAATATCAGTTGCGACGCCTTGGTAGCCGCCAGATGGCTGATGCAGCATCACCCGCGCATTAGGCAAAGCGATACGCATGTCTTTTTCCCCTGCCGCCAGAAGCAAAGAGCCCATAGAGGCAGCCTGACCGATGCAAACTGTCGAAATGGGGCAACGAATGTACTGCATGGTGTCGTAGATCGCGAGGCCAGACGAAACGTATCCGCCGGGGCTGTTGATATACATCGCAATATCTTTCTTCGGGTTTTCGGATTCGAGGAACAGGAGCTGGGACGTAATTAGCGCCGCCATCCCGTCATCGATTCCACCGGTCACAAAGATGATGCGCTCTTTCAAAAGACGCGAGAAGATATCAAAGGCCCGCTCGCCGCGGCTCGTTTGCTCCACAACCATTGGAACAAGATTGAGCGCTGTCTGGAAGGAAGTCGTCATGAATCAGGCCTTGATGTTTTCACAAAGGAATCTTTACCGCACAGAAGTGGCAGAGAGACGTATATTTGTCTACGCATCCAACACTGCAAGAGGCATTCCGCTGTGGAAACAGTTACCGGAAGGGCCATTCTGGTGAACCACTTGGCAACTGGCCACCCGGATCCTTTATGAACGCCAGGTAGTCCTCATGCACGCGTTCGGACTGCAGGTCTCTCAGCAACATATGATACCCGGCTTCATAGTATACTGTGCGCACATGTTCGGGCAGAACTTTCGCAGTTCGTTTTACCCCCTCTTCCGGTACAACATAATCGTTGGCGCCGTATGACATGAGCGTGGGAATATCTTGAGGGATCCTCGCTGCTCTCTTATGCGCGGTCTCCATCAACGTAACGACGCCGTATACCTGATCAATTCTGTTCTGCCGCAGCATCAGGGGGTTCGCCCATATCTCCCTAAGCATTTCGATATTATCGCTCGGTTCGATTCGCACGAAACGAGCCGGAGGCCGCACAATCCAACCCGGGTTTGTGTGCGCTGACATCCATAGACTGGCCTTGTATATTGGATTCATGGCTCCCCAGCCTCTAAGGCCTGGTCCGGACGCGATAAGAAGATCGGCATCAGGAGGGTCGTCAGAGCCAAAAGCCGATATGGCAACTGCTGCTCCCATCGAGATTCCAATCACCGCAACTCTTGCTTCAGGGTGCTCATGCCGCGCAATAGAAACTGCGGTACGAAGATCTTTCCGCAAAAGCTCTTCATCCGGCCAGAGTCCCCTGCCAGGCGATCGCCCAAAGCCACGTTGGTCATAGGCGTACGTTGTTACGCCTCTCTCCGCCCAATATGGCGCCGCCATAAAGAACGCGTTTGCGAAGTCATTCATGCCATGAACCCCGACAANAACGTATTCGGGATCGTCGATCCCTTCCGCGGGCCAGACGGTCAGCCCCAATTCAGCACCATCATGCGATACAAAGACTTCGCGATCCGGCTGAAAACCAGACTCTGCGAAATAAGTTGCCGACCGCTCTACGGCACCGATTGTGACGGGGCTCACGCACCCAGACAGCAAGAAAAGCGCGTACGCGATGACAATAGTCANGCCGCTCCACCCGCAAACTTTGGATAGCCGCCTGAAGAGGTCGCTGCTGTCANGATTTGATGGGNTTCTCATTTNACGTNCGCTCTGCAACTNANTGTGATCATTTGNTCACTANANCCCTATTCAACCTNNGCNGTCTAGACAAACGCTCGAAGTTGCTGCGCAATGATCGGCACAGTTTGAAATGCGATCGACTGATAAGTGAAAGCAAAGAAAGAGGCATCTTCCAGTGGCAATTGAGAACCTCATTCCCCCCAGAACCCACAACCTTGGTGGCGATTTTGTCGTAAGGCGCATTCTGCCTTATCGCGCTCGAAGATCAGTCGGCCCTTTTGTCTTCTTTGATCATTTCGGCCCAACAACGTATGCACCGGGAAACAGCTTCGATGTTCGGCCTCACCCGCATATCGGACTATCAACTGTCACGTACTTGTTTGAAGGTGCCATTCGGCATCGCGACTCGCTCGGCACAGATCTGGTTGTAGAACCCGGCGCCGTGAANTGGATGACGGCNGGNCACGGGATAGTCCACTCCGAGCGCACGCCCGATTTGCAGCAACGCGCTGGACAGCGCCTTCATGGGATACAAACTTGGGTAGCGCTGCCCGTGGAAGAAGAAGACTGCGCTCCACAATTCGTTCATCATCCAGCCGAAAGTCTTCCACTGTTTGATCTCAGCGATGCGAGTATCAAACTATTGGCAGGCGCGGCTTGGGGGCATTCGTCTCCCGTGAGCTTCCCAAGTGATATCCTCTATTTGACGATAACAACGCATCAAGACTGCGCCATTTCACTGCCTTCTGACTTGGCAACAGAGCGCGCGCTCTATCTCGTCAGTGGCTCAGCATTTGTCGACGACACTCAGTTACAAGCGCAAGACATGGCCGTGCTCGAAAGTGGTTTGGACGTCAGNGTGAACTTGGAAAAGGATTCCATTGCAATTCTGTGCGGGGGCGCTCCTCTTGATGCCCCTCGCAAAATGGACTGGAATTTCGTCTCGTCTGATGCAGCCAAGATCACCACGGCAAGAGAAGACTGGACAACCGCCATCAGGGAAGGAGGGACGCACAGATTTCCCGCTGTCCCCGGCGACCAAAGTGAGTGGATTCCACTTCCCCATTGATAAGAGGCATAATATTCTGAACAGGCGCTTCCTTGCCGATTGATAAACCGCATGCCAGACAACTCTCAAACATTGCCTGCGACGAGGACAGATTCATGAAGCGACTGCTTATCTCCGTATCAATTGCCGCCCTTTCTGCCTGCGGTGCTCAAGACAATTCGAACGACATCGAACCAGATACAGTTTCGGCGGCTGAAACCGAACTATTGTTGCCCCTCCCCGATCAGACGAGCCCCGCTATTGTTTCTGAGGATCTGGCAATTCGGATCAAGACGTTGGCCGACGATACGTTTGAAGGCCGTGGCCCTGGAACCGAAGCTGGCGAAGCTTCGGCAGACTGGATTGCCGCTGAGATGGCTCGAATTGGTCTATCTCCAGCCGGAGAGGATGAAACCTTCTTCCAAACTGTCAAAATGGTGAACCAGACCGTCGATACGGAGAATTCCCACTTCCAACTTACGAAGCCAGACGGAACGGCCCTGCCACTCACGCCAAAGGAAAACGTTGTCTTCTGGACCAAGCATCAAGACAAGAACGAGCTTTCATTCGATGCGACCGATGTTGTCTTTGTAGGATATGGTTCAGTCGCCCCTGAATATGAATGGGACGACTACGCCGGCGCAGACTTCTCAGGCAAAACTGTCATCATGCTGGTAAACGATCCAGGTTTTGCAACTGGTGACCCAGAGCTCTTCAAAGGTAAGGCAATGACCTATTATGGTCGCTGGACCTACAAGTTTGAAGAGGCCGCCCGGCAAGGTGCAACCGCCGCGATCATTATCCACGAAACGGAGCCTGCCTCCTATGGGTGGGATGTTGTCTCCAATTCGTGGAGCGGCGCCCAATCCGACCTCGTACGTTCCGACGGCGGAGCGGACCGCGCGATGCTTGAAGGATGGATCACTCGAGATACAGCAGAAGAATTGTTTGCGAGTGCTGGGCTCGACCTGGAAGCCCTCAAGCAGCAGGCAAAATCAAACAGTTTCACGCCGGTGCCTCTCGAAGGTGTAAAAGCAAGCGGCAAAATCTCACAGTCAATTGACCAATTGGAAAGCCGTAATGTTGTCGGAAAGCTGACTGGGAAAGTCACTCCCGATGAATACGTGCTGTATACGGCGCATTGGGATCATCTCGGCAAGAAGTCCGAAGAAAAAACAGGCGCTCCAGGGGAAGACTTTTATCAAGATCAGATCTTCAACGGCGCTGTCGACAACGCCACCGGTTCCGCTGCCTTGCTCGAAATTGCTGAGGCAATGGCCGCTGACGATCTCGAACGGTCAGCCTTGTTCCTTTCTGTGACGCTTGAAGAATCAGGATTGTTGGGCTCGGCCTTCTACGCCGAAAACCCTTTGATCCCTCACAGCCAAGTCGTAGCAGGCATTAATATGGATGGCGCACTTCCGATAGGTCGCACGAAGGATATGGTGGTCGTCGGATACGGAGCGTCCGAACTGGAAGATATCTTGCGAGACGTCCTCGTGGAACAGGACCGAGTGATAAAGCCCGACTCAAAGCCAGAAGCAGGCTATTTTTATCGCTCAGATCATATTTCTCTCGCCAAGAAAGGCGTTCCCATGCTGTACGCTGATGGTGGTCAGGACAAACTGGATGGTGGCGTCGCAGCAGGCAAAGCAGCGGCAGCAGTGTACACTGCAGAGCGCTATCACAAGCCCATGGACGAATATTCGGATGGCTGGGATCTTTCCGGATTTGAAGAAGACATTCAGGCTCTCTATCAAGTCGGGCTCCGCATCGCTCAGTCTGATGAGTGGCCCACTTGGTATGAAGGCAACGAATTTGAGGCAATTCGTAACCAGAGCTTGGAAGAATAGTCGTTTGCTGGTCCCTGCCCAGTCTGGCGGGGACTAGCAAACTGTTGAAGGTGTCAATCTATGCTCTCATATCAACATGGCTTTCATGCAGGAAACAGAGCAGATGTCCTTAAACATGCCGTTCTGCATGCGACCCTGAAAGCGCTTGCCGATTCCGGCGAACCGCTACTGTATGTGGAAACCCATTCAGGACGTGGCCGATACGATCTGGAAGGCGCGCAAGCACGAAAAGGAAATGAAGCTGGAGATGGCATAATCTCTATGCTGAATGGCCGTGGCCCAAAACCTTTGAGGCCATGGGTAGAGTTCGTCGAACAGTCGGGTATTCGCTCTTACCCGGGTTCACCTGCTCACGCACAAACGCTGCTGCCGCCTGATACACGCTTCATCTTGTTCGAAAGGCATCCCGCTGAACACAAGGCCCTGTCCGACGCATTGGGTTCAGATGATCGAATTCAGATCAAGAAAGCGGATGGCTATGCAAGCGCCCTCAAACTGTCGCCGAGAAGCCGTGAACGGCTCGTATGTTTGGTTGATCCAAGCTACGAAACAGCACGCGATATTGATGCTCTGGCCCTGTGGACACCAAAGGCACTGAAACGTTGGCCGAAAAGCCTACTCATGCTTTGGCTCCCCCTCTTTCGCGACGGAAGAGAAACTGAGTTTGGCGAGTACCTGACAACTCTAGGCGATTGCCGAGTCTATGGCGCAAGATGGCCAGTTGACGCTCAGAAAGAAACCGCCCTCGAAGGATCAGCCATGGTAGTCTTCAATGGTCCGAAATCTTCAGATTCCGAATGCCTTGCGATTTCGTCCGCGCTGCAATCCTGGTGGTCAGACAAGCCACTGGGTAAGTAACGAAAAGTGACGATACGACTGCTTTTAATCGGCGGCGGACACGCGCACATAATGGCTTTGCGCTCGCTCACGAAGCGTCGCTATCCTCCGGCGTCTATCACATTGATCGATCCCGATACGTCGTCTGTCTATAGCGGCATGGTGCCGGGGTTTGTTGCCGGCNATTTCAAACAAAATGAAATCGAAGTGGATCTAAAGCGCTTATGCTCCAATGCTGGCGTCCAATTTCTACAAGATGAAATCTGCGCTCTGAATTTAAAGCGGAAGCAGTTCGAAGGACGTTCAGGAGCGGCCTACGACTTCGATGTTACTTCGATCAATATTGGCGTCACATCAATTCCACCAGATACATGTGCTTCGCCAAGTTCCACACCAGTGAAGCCTATGCGCAAATTTGTGGACCAATGGCTGGAAGTGAGACACGACCTATCCAAAGGAATGGCTATAATTGGTGGTGGATTGGGCGGTGTAGAGCTTTGTCTTGCAATACGACATTACGCACGCACTTCCGGCATTCCTGACGATGTACCAATTACTGTCATCGATCGTTCTGAGATTNTGGGGTCTGCAGCCTCCAGTTTGAAAAAATCGCTGGCGCGGAAACTATCCGAATTCCGCATTGGTGTTCATGAAAACACGTCCGCTCACGTAATTACACCAAATGGAGTGCGTGTTAGTTCCGGCGAAACAGTAAANGCTGGCCAAATAGTNTGGGCGACTGGCGCGCACGCTGCAAACTGGCTCGAAGAGTCAGGCCTNGCGACCGACAATGGGTTTCCGATGGTCTTGCCTACATTGCAGTCGGTCTCACATGAAAGCGTATTCCTCGCAGGCGACACGGCACATTTTATGGGCGAAAGCATTCCCAAGGCAGGCGTATACGCAGTNCGANAAGGCCAACTTCTGATGAGCAATCTGATCGCATATATGTCCGGNAACTCGCTGCGTAGCTTCCAACCACAAACGGACTATCTCAAGCTTGTCAGCCTGGGTGGAAAGTCAGCGATCGCAGAAAAATGGGGGCACACACTACAGGCTCCTGGTCTGTGGAGCCTGAAGAAACTCATCGATCAATCATTTGTACGAGGCTGATTTGATATCGCTTAGGAACGTCGCAAATGGGCTTCTTCAAGAATAACACTCGCCGCAATTTCACTCGCGTCTCGTTCGCCCTCTTTCATTTTTTCCAGCGCCACCCGCTGACGAGCCAACTGTGAAGCTAGCAACTTCGGATCACGCAACCATTGCTGCGCCAAAGATGCGATCAGCTCTGGCTTCTGCCGCGTTTGAACAAACTCTGGAATAATCTCCTGATCATCGCTCACAATATTGAGAAGCGAGATGTGGGTCTTTTTGTAGAGCAATCCCCGGGCTAACGCCCATGTGATCCAGCCTGTACGATACGCAACGATCATTGGTGTATCCTGCATAGCCAGTTCGGTCGTCACCGTCCCGGAACATGCGAGCGCCAAGTCCGCTGCCGCCATCGCATCGTATCGCGATTCAGCATCGTCAGATATTAGAGCCCAATCTCCGACATCGGAGTAAGAAGACTTGAAATACTTGGAGACGTTCTCTGCCGGCATAAAGACAAGCGATAATTCTGGATTATCACGCTTCAATTGCTGTGCAGCATTCACAAGTGCTGGCGCCACTCTCTTAATTTCACTCGGTCGACTGCCCGGCAACACAAGAACAAGTTGGCGATCCCCAGGAATGCCGTTAGCTTCCCGAAACCTCTGACCGTTTCCCTTCACGTGTCGAGAAATTGCGGGATTGCCTATGACCGTCGTCTTCAGGCCAAAAGGCTCGTAAAAAGGAACTTCCAGATCGTGGATGCACAGAAGGTGATCAACAGTAGACGCAAGTGTCTTTGCCCGCCCTGACCGCGTTGCCCAAACTTGCGGCCCTACCAGTTTAACAAGGCGAATATCTGGAGCTTGCGCGCGAACTCTCTGAGCGACCCGTAGCATAAATCCCCAAGAGTCGACTAAAACAACAACGTCAGGAGTATCCTTTATGATCTCGACCGCGGCCTCATCCGCTAGTCGAACTACATCACCATAGGCCTTGATACCCTCAAAAAAGCCGAGGATCGATAATGGAGACACGTCGACCGGTGAGTCAATCCCCACGCTCTTGAGTTCTCGTCCACCAATTCCGGAAATGTGCGCCTCTGGACTATCTAGGCGAATTTTCTGTACGACTTCCTTGGCAAGAAGGTCGCCAGACGCTTCTGCGGCAACCATGTAGATGCGGGGCTTGCTCACGCTTCATCCTCTGGAGCGAAGCCATAAATGAAGACCCCAAGCTCTTCGGCCCGCTCAACCATTCTCCGGCGATCGAGCAACAGCGCACCGCCAGCTTCAACTGCCAATCCCGCAAGCCCCGCTGCGGCCACTTTTTCTACCGTCGAGACGCCAGTGGTTGGCAGATCAATTCTCAATTCCTGCCCCGGCTTTGGACGCTTTACCAATACGCCCTTTCGCGCGAACTCTGTGCCCCGGATCTCTTCCGGCAAGGTTCGACACCGCTCAAGCATAGAGTCGGTTCCCTCCTGCGCCTCAACTGCCAAGACCAAGCCCTCACAAACGACTGCCCCTTGGCCGATATCAAGCGCGCCTGTTGCCGATGCCACACGCGCTCCATGCAGAATATCTTCCATATGTTCTGAGGTTGGCTTTGCACCAGCAATTACACCTTCCGGAGCAAGCAGCTTGGCATGAACTTCGTGGCTACCCAGAACCTTGAAACCCTGTTTTTCGAATTCGCGCACCAACACGCGCAGCAAAGCATCGTCGCCCTTTTTCGCGGCTGAGAGAACCTTCGGCAAAAGGGTGACGCCTTTAACATCAAGCTTGAGATTGCCAAAATCCGGCCGCTTAACAATTCCCGCAAAGACTACTTCTTCACATCCTGCAGACTTCAGTTTTTTGAGAATTCCACCAACTTCTCCAATTCCCACGAGATCTCCAGGAAACTTTGCAAGTCCAGGGTCGTCGAAACCTTTCAGTCGGAGAACGTACGCACCCTGCCCGCTCTCAACTGCATGCTCCGCAATAGCAACGGGGAGATCTCCAAGTCCAGCGATGATACCAAGTGGCGCCATGTGCTTTTAGCCCGGTTTGCAAATTGGGCGCTCACTTTCGCGGATGAAAGCGATGATTTCCATGGCGAGCTCGTTTTTCGCGAAGTCTTTTTCGGCTTGCTCCAATCGATCCTTGAACAAACCTTCGCCAAGGAAGATGGCCTTGTACGCTGCGCGAATACCCTGAATTTGTGNTTTGGAAAAACCTCGACGTTTCAAACCGACCATGTTGAGGCCAGAAAGTTTAGCGTGGTTNCCAACGNCTGATCCGAATGGGATGACNTCTTCTACCACNATTGCGCCGCCCCCGATAAANGCGTTGCGCCCNATCCTCGAAAATTGATGCACTGCGGCCAAACCACCAAACCAAACATTATCTCCAACGGTAATATGCCCTGCCAGGGAGACGTTGTTTGCCATGACCACATTGTCGCCAATCTGATTATCATGCGCCACATGGGCGCCGATCATTATGAAACAATTGTCGCCAATCGTCGTCAGCCCTCCGAATTTGGGCATTCCGGAATGCGCAGTTGCGTATTCACGGAAGACGCAATTGCTGCCGACAACCAGTCTGGACTCCGGGGTCTCTTCAAATCCGATAACTTGCGGAAGGCCGCCGATGACTGCGTGTGGATGCAGTATGCAGCCTGCTCCCACCTCGGTGTGACCAGTAACGACCGAATGAGATTTAAGAACAACGCCAGAGCCTAGCGTTACGTGGGGTCCAACGTGGCAGAATGGTCCGATCTGGACTCCGTCGCCCAGGATGGCTCCATCCTCTACATAAGCCGTCGAATGAATGTGTGCGGACATGTTATCCCAAACGAGTTGAAACGGCCAGAATGCCGTCTAACCCTTTTTCTTCGGATTTGAGTTTTTCTGCAACCATGCCACTTCCCGCATCCACTGACGGATCGGTTTGGCCGGTGTTCCTCCCCACGTCTCACCGTCCTCTACGTCTCGGAAGAGACCAGCAGATGCAGCGAGCGACACCCCCTCACCCACCACGACATGATCAGCAATCCCAACGCGCCCACCGAGCATCGAGCCATCACCCACTTTCACGGAACCGGAAATTCCGCCAAAAGCTGCAACAAGAACTGAACGCCCGAGAACCACATTATGTGCTATTTGGCAGAGATTATCGATACGAGTCCGCTCTCCAACGATTGTGTCATCAAAGGCGCCGCGATCGATGCATGAGTTCGCGCCAACGGTGACGTGATCCTGCAAGATAACGCGCCCGTAGTGGGGCGCATCTTCTGGACCATTTGGGCCAGGCATTACCCCGAAACCAGCTTCACCAATGCGCACGCCAGCAAGCAACTTAACATGATCACCAATCAGGGCGCATTGGATGCTGGAACCCGGACCGATCTGGCAATTCCGGCCTATTTGAACACCAGGCCCAATGACGGCATTCGCGCCAATGAAAGTCCCCGCTCCGATGACTGCACCGGGTGCCACCACAACGCCGGGGGCTAGTTTTGCAGACTCATCAATAGCGGAATCAGGTGAAACCAACTCCTCACCGCCCCAGTCCAGCTGTCGGGCCCGGAATAGAATTCCGGCAGCCACACTGTGAACGTGCCGTGGGAAGGCAGACACCAAAAAAGGTATGCCATCCGGCACATTTATTCGGTTTGCTTCATTTACGACTAGTGCGGAGATATCGGAGCTGATCGAACCAGTCGACTTTCCATCTCCATCGAGAAACCCGAGATCTCCCCGCCGGCCGTTCTCGGCGGAGGAGATCCCGGTTATCTCCAAATCCTCTTTGCCGCTTAACGCCGAACCAGTTTTGATAGCCAGTTCACCGAGCGACAAAGCACCTACAGGCGCATAAAAACGTACGTCTACAGGCACGGGGACACTCTCAATTATTGAGCGGGTTGCTCAGGAATACGCTTGCGAACAACTGAAATGGTAGGCGTTGCAGCGTCGAGCTTGCTGATAACGAGTGCTGTCGCGTCTACTGCATCCACACCGTAGATGACCGAGCTTTTTGAAAGGACGATTTGAGCGTTCTTTTCGCTGACGACCTGCAAGAGAACCGGTTCAAGCGCTTTGTTAAAGTCCACCAGCGCCTGACGCTCAGTTAGAGCAAGTTCGTTCGAAGCTTTCTGACGAGATTTTGCGAAATCGCTCGCCTTCTTCTCATAAGTGTTCAACTTCGTAACAAGAGCAGCATCGCCTGCAATTTGCTCTCGAGTCTTGCCTTGAAGCTCGGCGTTGATCGACTGGCCCTCTGTTTCAAGAGACGTCTTTGTCGGAGAAAGCTCCGTGTTGATCTGATTTTCGATGTTCTTGAGTTTTGCCTGAATATCCTGACCAGCCTTGCTGTCACGGAGAATCTTAGCTTCATCAATGGTGATTACGGTGGTTCCCTGCGCCATAGCGGCAGGTGAGATAAAACCAATTGCTGCGACTGACATCGCAATTGCGAGGAAGAAATTCTTGATGCGGGACATTCTAGTCTCCTGTCTTTCGGCTTGGAATTTAGAATCTTGTTGATGTTGAGAACCGGAACGTTTCAGTCCGGTCATAATCTTCACGCCTGAGGATCTGCGAGAAGTCGAAGCGAATTGGCCCAAATGGCGAGTCCCAGAAAACACTCAATCCGGCAGATGCCCTGAGCGACGCGGCGGTTTTCGTCAGACGTACTGCAGGCAGCCCAGTTGTTGTGTCGGTAAAGTAAATGGTCGGCCCCACATCCGGACCGCGCAGCGATCCCAATGCACCCGCCTCAGCGAACAGCGCGCTCCGAATGCCATATTCTTCCGGCAGGAAGTTGGGCAAACTCAATTCCGCTGTGCCTTGATAATAGACGTTGCCCCCTTGCGAATTCAGGCGCCGCGTTTGAACAACTTCGCCCGTCTCAGGATCCACAACCCTGACAATCTCGCGAGGTCCAATACCAGCAACATCGAATCCACGGAACGTGCTGCCACCCCGGAAGAAGCGATTGTTGATCCGAACGCCTTGATTGTCTTCCAATGGGAAAACGTATCCGCCTGAGAGGCGAACACTCGCGATCATATCGCGCCAAATACCCCGATATGCCGTGGCGCTTGATTCCGTTCGCAAATATTTAACATCGCCGCCTAGACCGGCCAAATCCTGACTGAAGCGGAAGTCAAAACCACGAGATGGGCGGATAGGATCATTCGTTCGATCCCAGAAGAAGTTGTACCCGATGATACTAGAGATATCGCTTCGCTCTGCACGACAAATCGGATCTCTCAGAACATAGTCGCGAGAGCACTGGTCCACGACGCGTTGTCCCGCACCAGCATCGCCTTCTTCGACCAAGCGGTACCGGTCATCAGAAATATCGTCCGGCGTACCCTGCCCGGCGGTCTGAATTCGATCTGTGATGAAGAAGCCGTTCTCATCGATAATGTAATTGCGGTCGAGCACATTCACTTCATCCGCCTGCAGACGGTAGCTCAAGCCAAGCTGCATTCGCTCCGTCAGAGGGAAGCCCAAACGCACGCCCGCGCCAATCGTTTCGCTGCTGAAGCCAGAATAGTCTTCATAATCCTGGCGCGTCGCAAATGCATCAATACCACCTGAAAGGTTTCGATCGAACAATCGCGGCTCTGTAAACCGGAAATCCAGGATCTGTTGCCGACTTGAAGCAGAAACACGTGCGACCACAGACTGCCCGCGACCACGCAAATTTCGTTGGGACGCGCTGACATCCAGCAGGTACGCATCAACGGATGAAAACCCGGCCGCGAAGGACAATTCGCCAGTCGGCTGTTCTTCAACCTTGATATCAACAATGGTTCTATCTGGCTGATCGGAAGGCGTCTCAATGACCTCGACTTCCTTGAAGTAACCAAGCGCCCGCACGCGGTTCTTTGAACGGTCGAGCAAAATACGGTTGAACGCGTCACCTTCTGCGATTCGAAGTTCCCGCCGAATGACCCGGTCCAGAGTTTGCGTATTTCCGACAATATTGATGCGATCAATATAGACGCGAGGCCCCTCGTCGACAGCAAAGGTCACGTCAATCAGGCCGGTTTCCGGGTTCACATCAATCTGAGGACGGATGTCAACGAAAGCGTATCCCGCAATACCCGCCGCATAAGTCAGCGCATCGATCGTATCTTCAATTGAATCTCCCCGGAATAGAGAGTCAGTCTGGATCGGAACAGCGCGGCGCAACGCATTGGCGTCAAGCTTTTCAAGCGCCGTTTCGACCTTCACTTCGCCGAAGTAATACTGACGCCCCTCGTCCACCGTCATGGTGATGTAGAAGTCTTTCTGGTCGGGCGTCAGCTCCGCGACAGCAGACGTTACGCGGAAATCGTAATAGCCATTGTTCTGGTAGAATTGGCGAAGAAGATCCCGGTCGTATTCAAGGCGCCCTGGATCGTAATTGTCGTTCGAGCTGAAGAAACGCCACAGGCGCGACTGACGTGTGACGATCTCGCTGCGCAGGCGCGAGTCCGAATATGCTTCGTTCCCGATGAAGTTGATCGCTCGAACGCCGGTGACCGGGCCTTCTGTAATCTCGAATATCAGATCAACCCGGTTCTGCTCAAGCGGCTTGTACTGCGGCTCGACCTTGGCAGCAAAACGACCTGATTGGCGATAAAGCTCCAAAATGCGCTGAACATCTGATTGGACACGAGCCGCGGTAAAAATACCGCGAGGCGCAGCTTGGATATCTTCTCGAAGTTTATCGTCGTCAAGCGCGCTGTTGCCCTCAAACACCACACGGTTGATGATCGGGTTTTCCACTACGCGCACGACGAGATTGTCATCTACCCGGTCAATTGAAACGTCCGCGAACAGGTTTGTTGCAAACAGCGTCTTAAGGGAAAGATCGATACGGTCAGGGTCAAATGCGTCGCCCGGTTCCACCAGCAGATAAGACTGTACCGTTCTCGCTTCGATTCGCTGATTGCCCTCAACGATGATCGATCGGATCGTGCCGCCATATCGACTATCTTCCTGAGCATCAGCAGTTCCCATGGGAACCAGAGCCGTGTTCACAGCCAGAACACTGCTCGCCATCATGGTTGCTGCAAGGAACTTACGCATCGTCGATATACTCTCTGGTTAATTTCGGCGGGCGGGTCAGCCGCCTCTTGTTCCGAACAAGCCGGCTTCGATGAGGTCACCCCAAGTGATCACAACGACCATCCCCAATAACAGGATCAATCCGAATGTCAGGGCCATTTCCTGCACTTTCTGCGGCATTTCCTTGCCTGCAATCGCTTCATAGGCGTTAAAAACAAGATGTCCACCATCGAGAACTGGCAGTGGAAGCAGGTTGAAAAAGCCAACTCCGACTGAAATTGCGGCGCAGATACTGGCTAACATCCAAAATAGCTGCTCTATCTTCTGACCGGTTGAAACCTGCTCCTGTTCCCAAACACGGTTAACAGCGCGTCGCGATATGTCGCCAATGCCAACTGGACCTGTCATGGCGTGCATGGACATCTTACCCGTCACGATACGAGTCAACATCGTAATGGTTCTATCTATTGTGGCACCCGTTTCGATCACTCCCTGACCCAGCGCCTGTACGGGATTGTAGGTGATGTGTTCTCCATAGGACACAGGCGCAATAGCCACTCCGATCGTCGCCTGCGGCACTTTCTGGCCAAAATCATTCTCTCGAATGACTTCTTCGGGGGTGATAGTCAGCAACTCTTCCGAATCATCGCGCTGCACCCGAAAGTTCATCGCCTCATTTGGATTGAGAACAATCTGAATCAGAACGTCTGATGAATTGCTGATTTCCTTACCGTTTACCGCGAGAATCACGTCCCCAGCCTGCATACCGCCCGCAGCGGCCGCACCTGTTGGGCTTACATCTGCCACGCCTACTTTCATGTTTGGCCGGCCATGCGCGCCCAAAATCAATGCAAATATCAGCGTCGACAGCACAAAATTGGCGAATGGCCCAGCAAGGCTGACAAGCGACCGCTGCCCTACCCCCAATTCCGGGTACGCTTTGCCCACGGGCCCTGTCTCTAACTTGCCAACGTCTCCGGCCAATTGGCTTTCACCGACAAATTTCACAAAGCCCCCGAGCGGAATCCAATTCACGCGCCAACGCGTGCCATATTTGTCCTTCCGTTCAAACATGGGCTTACCGAAGCCAACGGAGAACGATTCCACCGCCGCACCAAACCAACGGCCAACAAGATAGTGGCCGAGTTCGTGCACGATTACCACGATGCCCATCATGAAGATGAGGCACACAAGAAACAGTGGTCCCTGGCTGATCACATCACCCAAAGCGTTCATCCTCCCATGCGACGCAGGTCACTCCCCAGAATGTCCCGCGTCATTTCACGCGTCATGCGATCAAGAAACGCTATCTCTTCAAGCGTCTCGCACGCAATCCCTTGCATGCTTCCTTCCAAATACCGGCTTAGCGCCTGTTCCACGAGCCAACTTATGTCCAGAAACCCGCATTGACCCGCGATAAAAGCAGAAACGGCGACTTCATTAGCACAATTTAATACCGTGGTAGCCGCTGCGCCGTGCTGATAGGCGCACCGAGCCAACCTGATTGCCGGGAATCGGTCTTCATCTACCGACTCAAAATCAAGAGAACCCAACTTGGCCAAATCGAGCCTGTCGACGTTTGTGGCAGTCCTGTCCGGCCAAGCAAGCGCGTATGATATCGGCGTTTTCATATCCGGTGCGCCCAATTGCGCGATCACGGAACCGTCAGAAAAATGGGCCATTCCATGAATAATGGACTGAGGGTGAACCAACACGTCCAATTGATCTTCTCCCACGTCGAACAGGAAACCTGCCTCGATAAACTCCAGCGCTTTGTTCATGAGTGTGGCGCTATCAATCGAGTTCTTGACGCCCATACTCCAGTTCGGGTGAGCCGCGGCTTGTTGAGGTGACGCGCTGCGCATCTCTTCGAGGCTAGCCTTTCTAAACGGCCCCCCTGAAGCTGTAATGGTCATTTTCTCTAGCGAACGACCGTCACCAATGCATTGAAAAATGGCGGAATGTTCGGAATCCACAGGCAAGACCTTCACGCCCCGTCGAGCGGCCTCCCTCAGGATCAATTTGCCCCCGCATACGACGCTCTCTTTATTGGCAATCGCAACATCATTGCCCGCGCGCACAGCGGCTATGGTGGATTCAAGGCCGGCGGACCCGACAATCGCTGCAAGCAAACGGTCCACGGGCCGGCTGGCGGCTTCAACAACAGCGCTGAATCCCGCATCGACGGTGACGTTTGTTCCGGCCAGTCGACTTCGAAGCTCATCAATCTTGGTTTCATCCGCAATGACGGCGACATCCGCATCAAATTCGCGAGCCTGCGCCGCCAACCCTTCAGCGTCACTCCCGGCAGCCAAGGCCACAATCTTGAACTTCTGATCGCCACACGCATTGGCATGTCGGACCACATCCAATGCTGATTTTCCGATCGACCCCGTCGACCCCATTATGCTGATGTGATGCGGCCGCGTCATGAAAGCCCCAGCGCGCCCGGCAGATCGGGCACAAGAAGAAGTGCAATGGAACCCAAGATTCCCACAGCTCCCAAGCCATCCACCCGATCCAGTACGCCTCCATGACCGGGCAGCAGATTACTTGAATCTTTTACCTTGAACCGCCGCTTCAAACCACTTTCAAACAAATCGCCGAATTGCGCTGTCGCCGAGAGCGCAAATCCAGTCGCGATCCACCATACTGAATTCACTTCGAGTATGTCCGCAGCAGCAAAACCGCAAACAGCCGTGAACAGCAGAGCGCCAATTGCGCCGCTCCAAGTTTTGTTCGGGCTCTCTTGAGGCAACAAACGGGGCCCACCAAGGCCACGCCCCACGAAATACGCCGCAGCATCCGAGGCCCACACGAAGGACATGAAGTATAGCGCGACAGCACGTCCATCCCACGGACCTTCCCGAAGCACCCAGAGCCCGGCAGCCATGCCAGTAACATATACCCAGCCCAACACTGAGACGGAACGTATCCGCACGTTGCCCGCTCGCGAAGCGAACGTGAGTGCCAGGCCAAACACAGCAATTGAAATCAGGACGGCTGGCATCTTGAGTGGCAGGGCCAAGCAAAACAGACTGGTGGCCAGCCCTATCAGTCCCCCACGTGGATGACCGCTCATCCCTGCCCATTCCCAAGCCATGATCGCCCCAAAAAAAGCGCATGCGGCGGCTAACCACCAACCACCATTCCACACGACGAATAGGCCCGTGGGTATGAGAACTGCGGCTGTCAGTAGCCTTTGGCCAAGTTGAGAAAAACGCCGTTCGGGCGATGTCCAGTCGCCCATTAGTTATCCTCCGGCGTCACGCCGCCGAAGCGACGCTCCCTCTCGCGAAACATTTCTACAGCTTTCATAAGCCAGACCTGGTCGAAGTCAGGCCACAGAACATCGAAGAAGACGAGTTCGCTATACGCTGCCTGCCACAGTAAAAAATTGCTGAGGCGATACTCTCCACTTGTTCGGATGAGCAGGTCCGGATCTGGCATACCCGCAGTATCAAGGTAGCTCGCAACCAAGTCTTCAGTAACATCAGATGAAGCGTGAACGCCGCTCCCAACGTCTGCTGCCAACCGCTTTACAGCTCGGGCAATCTCTTCCCTGCCACCATAATTGAAGGCTATGTTTAGAAAGAAAGTGTCGTTCTCGGCAGTTTCGAACTCTGCCTTGTCAACCAGCTCGGAAATATCTTTGGGAAGGCCTTCCCGGCGCCCAATAACCCGAATTTTGACGCCCTCTCGCTTCAAACGGCTCAAGTCTTTCTGAATGAAAAGCTTGAGCAGCCCGAAAAGGGCATTCACTTCAGAAGCAGGCCTACGCCAGTTCTCCGTCGAGAACGAGTAAACCGTCAAATATCGGATACCAATATCCGCGGCGCCCTCTACCGTGCGCCTGAGGGCCTCAACCCCGCGCTCATGGCCGGAGGCTCGAGGTAATCCGCGAGCCTTCGCCCAGCGGCCATTACCATCCATGATAATAGCAATATGTTTCGGAACGTCAGAACGGACCGTGTCAATCGCAGATGTCACAGAGGCATCTTCATTCGACATCAGACCTGCATGATCTCCGCTTCTTTGCCTTTGAGTGCTTCGTCAACTTTGGCGACATATTGATCAGTCAGTTTTTGAACCTCGTCAGACAAAGAATGAAGACGATCTTCACTGATTTCTCCATCCTTTTCCATCTTCTTCAGAGCATCCATTCCGTCGCGGCGAATGTTACGAATGGCAACACGCGTAGCTTCCGCATACTTGCCGGCGACTTTTTGCAACTCGATACGACGCTCTTCATTCAGCGGTGGAATCGGAATGCGGAGATTCTGTCCATCTGTTACGGGGTTAAGCCCCAAGCCCGAATCCCGGATAGCGCGGTCGGTGGCGCCGACAACTGATTTATCCCACACATTTACAGACAACATGCGGTTATCAGACACCGTCACGGAAGCCACCTGGTTGAGCGGCACGGTAGATCCGTAAGCTGGCACCATGACAGAATCCAGCAAGTTCACCGATGCACGTCCTGTCCGGAGTCCGCTAAATTCGGTCGAGAGAGACGCCAGTGCGCCCTCCATGCGCCGTTCAAGATCCTTTTTATTGTAGCTCATGACACTTACGCTCCATGATTTGTGATTGTTGTGGATGTGCCTTTACCATGCAGAACTTTAAGCAGCGAACCTTCCTCTTTCAGAGAAAAGACCACGATTGGAATGTTGTTGTCACGCATGAGACTTACCGCTGACGGGTCCATCACGCGAAGATCCTTGGCCAAGAGCTCCTGATACCCAACTTCATCGTATCGCGTGGCATTAGCGTCGATCTTGGGATCGGCCGTGTAGACGCCGTCTACCTGCGTCCCCTTCAGCAAGGCGTCGCAATTCATCTCAATCGCTCGGAGAGCTGCGCCGGTATCAGTTGTAAAGAACGGATTTCCGATNCCCGCCGCAAATATNACCACGCGACCCTTTCTCCATGTGGCGTTGAGCACGCCGCCGGATATATGGCTCGCAAATCGATTCCATCCGAATTGCAGACTGAACGCGCGTCGGAACACCGATGCTCTCCAAGACGCTTTGCATCGCCAAAGCGTTCATGATGGTCGCGAGCATACCCATGGAGTCTGCTTGTGCTCGCTCCATACCTTTCGCCGCCCCAGCAACACCGCGGAATATATTCCCTCCGCCGATAACAAGGCAGATTTCAGAGCCAGAATCCTGAGCCGCCTTGATCGCGTGAGCAAATTTTTCGCAGGTAGGAATATCAATGCCAAATTGCCCAGGCCCCATGAGTGCCTCGCCGGAGAGCTTCAGCAACACCCTCTTGTATTTCAACGGGTTGGAGTCGGACTCTTCAGCTTGCATGAGGGGGTTCTCCGGATATGGCGGCCTTGTATAGGCTCCTAAAAGATTCCCGGCCGCCTGTCATGGGCGACCGGGATGTTCAAAGCCCTTTGCGGGCAGAAAGGCAAGCTAGATCAGCTGCCTTTTGTCATTGAGGCAACTTCATCCGCGAAGTTGTCTTCTTCTTTNTCGACACCTTCGCCCAGCTTGAAGTGCACGAAGCCTTTCAGAGTGGCGCCTTGTTCCTCAAGGAACTTGCCGACAGTCTGGTCTGGATTCATCACAAAAGGCTGCTCTACGAGGACTACTTCCTTGTAGAATTTCTGCATGCGGCCAACAATCATCTTCTCGATGACATTGTCTGGCTTGCCGCTTTCTCGTGCCTGCTCGGTCAAAACACGCTTCTCGGCTTCAACGATTGCCGGATCCAGCTCATCGGTCGTTGCAGCGGCTGGCGACGTGGCAGCAATGTGCATCGCAACCTTGCGACCGATGTCTTCCAGATCACCAGATCCGTCCAGAGCAACCAGAACGCCCACTTTACCCATGCCCGCAGTTTCAGCATTGTGGATGTAGGAAGCCACTTTGCCGTCAGCAGTCAGTTTCGCGCTACGGCGAAGAGTCATGTTTTCGCCGATTGTCGCGATGAGGCGCTTGATCAGATCGTCAACAGTGCCTTCGCCATCCGGCGAACCGGCAGACGACAACGCCTCAACCGATCCATCGGTATCGAGCGCAGCTTTGGTGATCCCGGCGAGCGCAGTCTGGAACTTTTCGTTCCGCGCCACAAAGTCGGTTTCTGCGTTCAGCTCAACAATGGCGCCTGTTTTGCCGTCTTCAGAGACTTGAACAGACACAAGACCGTCTGCCGCAGTCCGACCGGACTTCTTCGCGGCTTTCGAGAGGCCTTTTGCGCGCAACCAATCCACGGCTGCAGCTTCGTCACCATTGTTTTCAACGAGCGCCTTTTTGGCATCCATCATGCCTGCGCCAGTCTTCTCGCGCAGTGCTTTAACAAGCGCAGCGGTAATCTCAGCCATTGCTGTAATCCTTCAGTTTGGTCTTCAGGTCAGACGCCCTGTCTTAGGCGCCTGTTGCGTCTTCAGCGGTTTCACCCTCAGCGGCAACAGCCGCATCAGCTTCAGCCATGGCGTCTACATCTTCCAGCTCACCAAGGTCTACGCCAAGGCCTGCAGTAGATTCGGCAAGGCCGTCCAGCACAGCGTCCGCAAACAGGTTGCAGTAGAGAGAAATAGCGCGAGCCGCATCGTCGTTTCCGGCAAAGCCGTAATCCGCATCGGCCGGATCGCAATTCGTGTCGAGTACAGCCACAACCGGGATGCCCAGCTTGCGAGCTTCCTGAACGGCGATCGCCTCTTTGTTGGTATCGATCACGATCATTGCAGCCGGGAGACCGCCCATGTCGGCGATACCGCCGAGGGACATCTGCAGCTTGTCGCGGCGACGCTCCAGATCGAGCAGCTCTTTCTTGGTCAAGCCTTGGCCGCTGCCGCTTTCAAACATCGAATTCAGCTCTTTGAGCTGTTTGATGGAATTGGATACAGTAGACCAGTTGGTCAGCGTGCCGCCGAGCCAGCGGTGATTCATGTAGTACTGGGCACAGCGCTGTGCAGCTTCAGCAACTGGGTCTGCTGCCTGACGCTTCGTACCAACAAACAGGACACGACCGCCTTTTGCGACTGTATCGCGCACGAAAACGAGCGCCTGATGCAGTGCTGGAACTGTCTGGGAAAGGTCCATGATGTGGATGCCGGAACGCTCGCCGTAGATGTACGGCTTCATGCGGGGGTTCCAGCGGTGAGTTTGGTGACCGAAGTGAACGCCAGCTTCGAGCAACTGACGCATGTTGAAGTCAGGTAGGGCCATAGATTGTCTCCATCCGGTTGGCCGTCACGGGTGGAACTTTGGACCACCATGGCCCTTCGCACCGGATGCACCCGTGAACTGGTTTCTGATGGGGCGGCTTATACAGATATTGCCAATGGCTGCAAGGCTTTCAGCTTGGGTTTTGTCAGGCCGCTTTGAGCGGTTCTACACGCTCAACGCCTGGCGCCTCTTTAAGCGCTCGCTGCGCGCTGAGGCCAATCGTGTAAGTAGATGGAAGTTTCATGGTCACCACTCGACCATCGTCAAGTGGCATTTCTATNAGAAGCTCTCCTTTTTCAAGGTCTTGAAGCTTCGTCAGATGCTCGACAACAGCCGCAAGATCTCCGACGAANGCACCNACGGCCAGCCTGATCTTCAAAGCCCCCATTGCCTTAGACAGGCGTGCAGCCTCTAGCTTGAGAACCCGCTCGGCGTTCAGCTTTATCTCCTCCGCATTCCGTTTCACACCGACCGTAATCGCGACGGCATTGCCAACCTGCAAGAGATCGTAATTTTGAGAGAGCGTTTCCGGAAACACCATCATCTCGACTTCGCCGGAAGGGTCAGACAGCGTCAAGAAGGCGAACTTGCCGCCATTCCGAGCTGGCTTGTCGCTGCGCGCGCGTACAACGCCAATCATTTCGAGCGGTTTACCATCAGCCGCTCGATCCTGAACTTCCATGGCCAGTGTGACCCGCTCGCGGTCCAAGCCCTCAAGGACGTCATCGAGCGGGTGCCCCGAAAAGTAAAATCCGATGGATTTGAATTCCTGATCCAGCTTCTGCTGACCATTCCATGCTTTCGCCTTCGGCAAGACGGGGCGAAGAGCTGGTTCTGCTTCACCGAAAAGACCACCCTGCCCCCCTTGCCGGTCTTGGGCGGCACTCACCGCCATATTCGCCAACAAGGGCGCTGACTCGAGCATCTTCGCGCGGTTCGGCTCAAACGAATCGAAGGCGCCGGCTTTCGACAGGGATTCAAACGCCTTCTTGTTCACATGCTTTGGATCCACACGCTCGGCAAAGTCGTACAAGTCTTCGAAACGACCATCGCGCTCGCGAATTTCAACGACGTGCTTCATGGCTTCAAGTCCGACGCCTTTAAGCGCGCCGAGGGCGTAGACAACCGCGCCGCCCCTCACGTCGAAATCAGCCGTCGATGAGTTTACGTCAGGAGCAAGAACCGGAATTTTGAGACGTTTGGCTTCCTGAAAGAACGCCGCCAGTTTATCCGTGTTGCCAATATCGAGGCTCATCGATGCGGCCAGGAATTCAACCGGGAAATGCCGTTTAAGGTATCCGGTATGATAACCGATCAGAGCATACGCGGCCGCATGTGATTTGTTGAAACCATAGCCAGCGAACTTCTCCATCGTATCAAAGATGTCGTTCGCCAGTTTCTCTTCCATCCCTTTCAATTCGGCCGCGCCTTCGACAAAGCGCTTCCGCTGGGCAATCATCTCCTCAACTTTCTTCTTACCCATGGCACGACGCAACAAGTCAGCTTCACCGAGGGAGTATCCGGCAATCTCCTGCGCCATCCGCATGACCTGTTCCTGATAAACGGGAACGCCATAGGTCGCTTCAAGAACGGGTTTCAAATCTGGATGTTGGTAGACAACCGACGACGGGTCCTCCTTACCCTGAACGTAAACCGGAATATTCTCCATAGGCCCGGGGCGATAAAGGGATATAATGGCGATGACGTCTTCCAGGTTGTGCGGACGCACCTTTTTCAGCGTGTCCCGCATGCCTGCACCTTCAAGCTGGAACACGCCAAGGGTTTCGCCACTAGCCATAAGATCATAAGTGGCCTGATCATCCAGGCTTTGCCATTCCGGCCCGACATCGCGCCCGTCACGACGAATAAGCTTGAGCGCGCGGTCGATGACCGTCAGCGTCTTCAGACCGAGAAAGTCGAACTTCACCAGCCCGGCCGTTTCGGCATATTTCATATTGAACTGTGTCGCAGGCAAATCAGCACGCGGATCGTTGTAAAGCGGGACCAACTCCACCAGAGGCCGATCACCGATCACCACGCCAGCGGCGTGAGTGCCTGCGTTTCGGTATTTGCCCTCCAGCGACAAGGCTATCTCTAGCAACTCCCCGACACGCTCGTCCGCGTCTATTTCGTCTTGAAATTTCGGTTCGTCGTCGATTGCGTCCTGAAGCTTGGGGGGATTCGCCGGGTTGAACGGAATGAGTTTCGCAAGCCGGTCAACCTGACCATATGGCATCTGCATGACCCGGCCTACATCGCGCACCACAGCCTTGGCCTGCANCGTACCGAAGGTAATGATCATCGCCACCGAATCGGCGCCATATTTATCGCGGACATAGCGAATTACCTCTCCACGTCGCTCCTGACAGAAGTCGACGTCGAAGTCGGGCATCGACACACGTTCCGGGTTCAGGAAGCGCTCGAACAGCAGGTCAAACCTGAGCGGATCAAGGTCTGTGATCAACAACACCCAAGCGACAAGNGACCCCGCACCAGACCCCCGGCCTGGACCCACCGGAATTCCGTTTTCCTTGGCCCATTTGATAAAGTCGGAAACGATCAGGAAGTAACCGGGGAACCCCATGCGTTCGATGATCGAAAGCTCGTAATCAAGACGTTCGAAATAGGTGTCACGGTCCGCATAAAGTTTGTCAGCGGCGGACAGTCTGAATTCCAATCCCTCAACAGCCTGTTTCCGTAATTCCTCGGACTCGGAACGACCTTCCTTGGAGAAGTTCGGCAGAATGGGCTTATGCGTNTCGGCCTTTACCGCGCAACGTCGNGCGATCTCAGACGTGTTGGCAATCGCTTCGGGCAGGTCCTCAAACANGGAGACCATCTCGNCGGCGGTTTTGAGATACTGCGAAGGGTCTACGCGTTTGCGATCATCCTGGCCGAGATACTGACCGTTGGAGATGCACATCATGGCGTCGTGCGCCTTCGCGTCCGCTGACTTCATGAACCGGGCATCGTGCGTGGCCACGAGCGGAAGACTGAGCTCGTATGCCAGATCCACAAGCCCCTCTTCCGTTGCATACTCATCTTCGGTGCCGTGCCGGGTAATCTCGACATAGCAGCGACCGGGATAAGCTGCAGCCAATGTAGATAGCTCTGTNCGTGCGTCCGCTACTCGGCCTTTCAACAGATGTTTGGCCACCTGCCCCTCAGCCCCTCCGGTNAGCAGGATCAGACCTTCTGTGTTGTCGAGTAGCAAATCGCGATGNAATTTGGGCACGCCATCAGCAGCGTCCAGGTACGCTCGCGAAGACAAAAGCATCANACGNTTGTAACCCNCATCATTCTGAGCGTAGAGCGAAATNCGGCTGGGTTCGCTTTTTGGGAGNCCGTNCGTNACNTCAAAACAGCAGGCCATGATTGGCTGAATGCCCGCATCCGTCAGCGTCAGCGAGATCTCCAGCGCGCCAAATAGGTTGTTGCGGTCAGTTATCGCAATCGCAGGCATGCCCTGCTCAGCACACCACGCCTTCAGGCCTTTCGGCGTGATCATGCTTTCGAGCAAGGAATAACTCGAACGGACGGCAAGGTGGATAAAGGTCGACTCAGTCACGGGGCGGCTCCTGTTCACAGGATACAGTGCCGTGAAGCCCTCTTCCAGACCAGACGCTGTCAGCCGCGTTTCACAACTTAATCCGGCTGATAATCAACCAGTTTTCCGTCCGACAACGTCAAAACGCGATCCATGTGCTTGATCAGGGAGAGATTGTGCGTCGCCACCAACACGGCTGCGCCTTCGTCTCGTACCATTTTGATGAGTGTCGCAAATACACGCTCTGTCGTGGCCGGGTCCAGATTGCCCGTTGGCTCGTCAGCAATGACCAACCGGGGGTCATTCGCCAAGGCCCTGGCAATGGCCACACGCTGTTGTTCACCACCAGACATCTGCGCAGGCTGGTGGTGCCCCCGATCCTTCAACCCCATTTCGGCGAGAAGCGCCGCCGCTTTATCGCGCGCAAGTTTCTGCTTTACGCCCGCGATCATCAACGGCATCGCGATATTGTCCGCAGCGTTGAACTCCGGAAGAAGGTGGTGAAACTGGTATACAAACCCGATTTTTGCGCGGCGGATTGCAGTTCGACCTTTGTCGTCAAGAGCGAGGCAATCAATGCCATCCAACAACACCTTGCCGGACTCCGGGCGCTCGAGCAGGCCGGCTGTATGCAATAGAGTTGATTTGCCCGAGCCGGAGGGACCCACAAGCCCAACCAACTCTCCGGCGTTCAGCTGGAGATTGGTTCCGCTCAACACATGCAGTTCGCCTGCCGCCGTCTTGTAGAAACGGTCGATATCGCGAAGCTCGAGTACTGGCTGGCTCATTACTCGAACCTCAACGCACTGACCGGATCTTGACGGGATGCCCACCAGGCCGGAATGATTGACACCAGCATTGACATGCCTAGCGCATAGAGCCCAGTTCGGATCACTTCTCCCCAGTCCAGGATCGCCGGAAGGCCCTCAAGGCCATAGACTTCGGCATCAAAAACCTCGCCCGGAACAAACAGGTTTATGAACGCCTCGACCGCATCAATGTTTGTGACGACGAGAATGCCAACTGCCATACCGAGTAGTGCACCCAACGTTCCAAGAATGGTGCCAACAAGCAGAAATACGCGCAACACCCCACCTCGTCCCAAACCAATCGTCCGCAAGATAGCGATGTCGCGGGTCTTGTTTTTAACCAGCATGACAACACCAACAATGATGTTCAGAGTTGCGATCCCCATAATCACCATCACCAGCAAGCGAACCATGGTGCGTTCAACTTGCAGTGCATTCAGGTAACCGGCCCGCTGGCTCTTCCAATCGAACGTGTAGAGCGCATTGCCTGTCGCGTCGGCGATGGCTGCCATTGCCTCAGTGGTCTTGTTGGGATCGTCCAGCCGGATGTCCAGCATTTGATAACGGTCCTTGGACTGGAACAGGATCTGTGCCTGCTCCATAGGCATGAACATATAGAGCCGATCCAACTCCACACTTCCCGTCTTAAACACGTCGCCAACTGTGTAGGCTTTGCTGCGCGGCGTCGACCCCAACGGCCCTGAATTCGTTTGAGATGTGATGATCTCCACCTTGTCGCCGGGCCTGACCCCAAGACCTTCGCGGCCTGCAGCCAGGAACGCCCCCATCATGATGACATTGCCGCCATTCTTGCCTTCGCCGAAGCCTGACGCGATGGCTGCCTCTCCACCATCTTTCAGAAACGGCATCGTCGCCAAATCCTCCTGACGGATCGCGCGGACAGCAGCGCCNGTTTTGCGNCCATTNGCTGTCACCAGCACGTATTCTTCGATGTAAGGCGCAACACTTGATACGCCATCNATCAGACTGATCGTNTCGGCAATTTGTTCGGCTTCNTCCTCAGTGTACGACGCGACAACGCCGTAGACGTGCGGCTGGCCACCCAACAAGGCGTCAAGCAATGTTGCGCGAAAGCCGCTCATGATTGACATGGTGATGATCAAAGCTGCGACTGCGAAGAAAATGCCGACAAACGAGATGATGGAAATCAAACTCGCACCGCCATGTTCACGCTTGGCGCGCAAATACCGCCACGCAAGCGTCCGCTCGAGTTTCCCAAAGGGAGATGCAGCTGCGGGCAAGTCACTCATTCAGGGCGCACCTTTGCCAATGCATCGGCGAGTGGCAGCTCTTCCTTCTCACCGGTCTTGCGATTTTTGACTTCGACCACACCGTTCTTCAGGCCGCGCGGCCCGATAACGATCTGCCACGGTAGACCGATCAGATCCATCCGCGCGAATTTGCCGCCGGCACGGTCTTCGGTATCGTCATAGAGCGCATCNATCCCAGCCAGTTCCAATGCCTGATAAGCCTGTTCACACGCTGCATCGCACTCTTCGTCACCAGCCCGCATATTGATGATGCCAACATGGAACGGCGCAACGCCATCAGGCCATACGATACCGTTCTCGTCATGGCAGGCNTCAATGATTCCGCCGACCAGACGCGATACGCCGATACCGTAACTTCCCATTTCCACCGGGACCATNTGACCATCAGGTCCCTGAACAACTGCATTCATAGGTTCGGAATACTTTGTGCCGAAATAGAAGATGTGACCAACTTCGATGCCACGTGCAGAGACCTTCCGGTCTTCCGGCAGTGCCTCAAAAGCGGCTTCGTCGTGCATTTCCTCAGTCGCAGCATAGTATTGCGTGCGTTTCTCGACTTCGGCGGTCAAATCTGCAGAGAAATCGAGATCAATGCCCGGCGCGGGCATATCCAGAAGCGTCTTGTCACAGAAGACTGCGCTCTCGCCCGTGTCCGCCAAAATGATGAACTCATGGCTCAATTCGCCGCCAATCGGTCCAGTATCCGCACGCATGGGCACAGCCGTCAGTCCCAAACGGGAAAACGTGTTTAGATAGGCGCAGAACATCCGGTTATAAGAATGCCGCGCGTCTTCAGCGGTTAGATCGAAGGAATAGGCATCCTTCATCATGAACTCGCGACCACGCATCACACCAAACCGCGGACGGATCTCGTCCCGGAACTTCCATTGCTGGTGATACAGATTCAATGGCAGTTGTTTGTAGCTTTTCACGTAGGAGCGGAACACGTCTGTGACCAGTTCCTCATTCGTCGGCCCGAAAAGCATATCGCGATCATGCCGGTCTGTGATGCGAAGCATTTCCTTGCCATACGCTTCGTAACGACCGGATTCGCGCCACAAATCGGCCTGTTGAAGGGTTGGCATCAGGATCTCAACAGCACCCGCGCGGTTCATTTCTTCCCGCACGATCTGTTCGATCTTCTTCAGTACGCGCAGGCCAAGCGGCAACCACGTGTATATGCCCGCGCCATTCTGGCGAACCATGCCGGTGCGTAGCATGAGCTGGTGCGAAACAATGGCCGCATCCGAAGGGGCTTCTTTGGAAACAGGCAGAAAATACTTCGACAGACGCATGGAATCTCCGTGATCGCGCACTAAACGAAGGCCAACTAGCCGCAGCGCCCCCTATTGCGCAAGCAAACGTGGCACGATGATGGCTGTTAATGTGGTCAGGACAATCGCGCCGCCCGTCGCCCATATCGCTTTTTTACGAAGCATCGGGTTCTTCGGAGCGGCCTCTTCGGTGCCAGGCGTCGTTGAATCGTCTTCCCATTGTCCCGCAACGCCAATCGGCAAGACGACAAAAAACGACAACCACCAAGCAATGGTGAAAACAACACCGGCACCGAAAAGAGTCATCAGTGAGCTTCCTTAGGCGTTTCCATCAGCTCGATGAGTACGCCGTTCGAGTTTTTTGGATGAACGAAAATGATCGGCGTGCCGTGTGCGCCGATGCGCGGTTTACCCAGCACCGTCGCGCCACGCTTCTCCATCTCATCAACGGCCTGATTGATGTCGTCCACTTCAAAGCAGACATGGTGCTGGCCGCCCTTAGGATTCTTTGCGATGAAATTCGCAATCGGTGACTCGGCATTCAAAGGCTCAATCAATTCGATCTGGCTGTTCGGCAGATTCACAAAACAGACCTTCACGCCCTGCTCAGGCATATCGAATGGCGTCGTGATATCTGTCGCGCCATACAGCGTTCGATAGGTTTCACATGCTGCCGCCAAATCAGGAACAGCAACGCCAACATGATTCAGTGGACCAATTTTAAACTCTGACACGGGTTTCAACTCCTCAGCACGATCACTTCTATTATTGGGCGGTGACCAAACGTATTCAAACAGGCTTTACGAAGTGCGCGGCCAACAGCGCGCTCCACCGCATCATCATCCATGCGATCTCGTTTCTTCATGCGACCAATCGCGTCTTCCGCCGCGATCTCTAGTGGCTCGATACTTTCGTCAGCAATACGCCCGTCGCTTTCTGAAAGACCTTTTGCGATCACCACTGGCCCGTCGAGCACGTCGCCGGAATCATCGAGGGTCATCGTCGCGAAAAGGATGCCCGAAAAAGACAATTTGCGACGCTCATCAATGCCCTGAGCTCCCTCCGGAACCAAACGGTCCCCATCCAGAAACAATCGTCCTGATGGCACCAAATCAGTGATTTCAGCTTTACCTGGAGCCAATCGCACCAAGCTGCCATTCCGAGGCGTGACGGCATTCGGCACCTGTAGGGACTTCGCAAATGTCGCATGCTCCATGATATGCCGTCGCTCACCATGAACCGGAACCGATACTTTCGGACGAACCCAGCCATACATTCGGCGCAACTCATCGCGACACGGGTGTCCGGACACGTGGATCGGATATGGCACCATGCGCGGTGTAATCACGCGCACTCCCTGCTCGGCGAGCGCATTCTGCAGCTCGAAAATACCCTTCTCATTTCCCGGGATCTGCCTGGACGAGAATATGACCGTGTCGCCCTCGTGAAAGGTAACGTTTCGATGATCGCGGCGCGCAATGCGCGTCAGCGCTGCGCGGGCCTCACCCTGACTCCCAGTGCAAAGGTAGAGAATGTGTTCCGCCGGAATCTGGCTAGCGTCCGACTCGTCGACGAACTCCATTGTGTTTGGCAGGATTCCAACCGATTTGGCCGCGTCAGTGATGCGATGCATGCTTCGCCCAACTAAACACACGGCCCGACCGGCCGCTTCTGCAGCCTCCACAATGGACTTCACACGCGCGACGTTCGACGCGAATGTCGTAACGGCGACGGCTTGTTTTTGCTCCGAAATAAGGTCGATCAGTCCCTGTTTGACNGATTCTTCTGACCCGGACTCACCNTCCTCGAACACGTTCGTGGAGTCGCATACCATTGCGAGAACACCTTCATCGCCTAGGGCTGTGAGGCCTTCCACATCAGTGGTTTCACCAATCTGAGGATCGGGATCAATCTTCCAATCTCCGGTGTGGAGTANGGTTCCNANCGGCGTCTTGATNGCAAGCGCGTTCGGCTCCGGGATAGAGTGGGTCAACGTAACATANGTCACCTCAAACGGTCCTGCCGTCACGGTCCCGCCAAGTGCGACGGGTTTNAACCAGCTCGGATCCACGCCNCGTTCGACCATTTTCGACCGCACAAGCTCAGCCGTGAANGGCGTTGCATAGATCGGCGCGTTGGTTTGCAAACGTGGGTAAAGCAGACCCACGGCGCCGATATGATCTTCGTGCGCATGCGTCAGGAATATTGCATCGATCTGCTCGCCAATAAGGTATTCCGGATCAGCGCAGATCAGATCAACACCAGGCGTTTCAAGCGATCCGAACGTCACCCCCAGATCTGCGATAATCCAGCGGCGGTCATGAGCAGGCCCATATCCATAGGCATTCAGATTCATGCCGATTTCATCACATCCCCCTAGGGGAAGGAATACCAGCTCATCCTCAACGCCAATCGTGTCCGCCATTCTTATCAACTATTCCGTCTGTAAATTTCGAGCAGACCCCGTATGGTAATATCCTGATCATAATAATCTATAGTCTGGCTGGCACCTTCGAACAGTGACGCAACGCCACCCGTGGCCACCACCTTCATCGGCTTGCCATATTCCGCNTTGATACGTGTGACCAATCCGTCGATCAGATCAATATAACCCCAGAACACACCTGATTGCATGGCGCTGACAGTGTCCTGCCCGATAACGCGAGAAGGCCTTTGTATCGCNATGCGCGGNAGTTGCGCNGCAGCGTCGTGCAGCGCCCGCATGGACAGGTTTATGCCGGGGGAAATGATCCCTCCTTCAAAACCGCCATCCTCGGCGACNACGTCGAACGTCGTGGCCGTTCCACTATCGATTACGACCAGATTACCCTCATAGGTCTTGTGCGCCCCGAGCGCGCTGACAATCCGGTCGGCGCCAACCTGCTCTGGCCTATGAATGCGGACCTCGACACCAGTTTTCAGATTAGGATCGCCAATGAACATCGGTTCGATTTCAAGGTAGCGTCGGGCCAAATTCCGGAAATTGAATTGCGCTTGCGGTACCACCGTCGAAATGACGCAGCCTTTGATACGCTTCAGATCGACCCCATACATNTCTGCCAAGCGCCAGAGCCAGGCGGCGTGATCATCAGCTGTCTTGGTCGGGTCCGTTGCACTTCGCCACTGATTGATCCAGCTTTCNCCATCGTGAATGCCAAACACCGTATTTGTATTGCCCACNTCAATTGCCAGCAGCATTGCCTATTCGCTCCCTATCAGGCTGACATCGCCGGCCCGTACGATTTCGCGGCGACCNTCAGGCAGCCGCAGTACAAGCGACCCATCTTCTGCCATATCNTCCAGAATGCCTACCAGTGGATCTCCGTTTCGAGACACCGAGACGGTCTGACCGAGGCCCTCAGCCACTTTCANCCAGTCCTGACGTAACCCCTCGAATCCTTGGCGCGCCTGCGTGAGTCTGTTCGAAAAAGCCTCGCGCAATGCAGAGAGAACGTCTGCTGGCGTCAATGCGGTGTCACCTCGAAGGGCATGAAGACTCGTCGCAGACTGGCCGGCGCCTTCGGGTGCCTCTGCGACATTGATGCCAATGCCAGACGCGACCCAGAAATCATCGCCCTGCCCACCGGTCTCGACAAGNATGCCGGATATTTTCGCGCCATTCACCCGGGCATCNTTCGGCCATTTCAGCCTGACCGGCGCNTNNGGTGCTACAATTGCAGCAACGTCAGACACCGCAAGAGCCGATGCAAACGGAATGCGCGCCGCAANCTGAATGCCGCCGGGCTCTTTGAACAGCGCCGTCGAAAACAGATTTCCGGTCGGAGAAATCCAGGGACGTTGAAGTCGCCCCCGGCCGGCGGTCTGCGCTTCTGCGACCAGCCAGCAATCCTCAAATCGCCCCTCTTTCGCCCGGCGTCTGGCTTCAGAGTTTGTGCTGTCGATTACGCCAAGGTGATGGACCGGCCAGGATAAACTCAACCTGCGAGCCCCAGCGCGGCTGACCCTGCCCATCCCGACAACGCGTTGATGAAGAACAGGAACAGAATACCGGCCACAANAGCAGCGAGCAGAACGGTCATTGTGACAGAACCATCGATCGTCTCGAACTTTTCGGTCGGCTCATCGAACCACATGATCTTGATCAGACGCAGATAATAGCCGAGCGAGACCACCGATGCGAGGACAAGAATGATCACCACGGGCATCAATCCAGCGTCGACACCAGCCGTCAGAACTTCCCATTTCCCAAAGAACCCGCCAAATGGCGGCAGACCAGCCATCGAGAAGATCAGGATTGACAAAGCGATGGTGAGAACCGGACGTTTGCGCATCAGGCCGCCAAGTTCGTTGATCCCTTCGACCATTCCGCCCTTCCGGCGCATAGCCAGCACCCCCATGAACAGGCCGAGNGAGGCAATNACATAGAGCGTCATGAAGACGAGTAANGGNCCAGCGCCGANNTCCTTACCCGCTGCAACAGCNACGAGCGCATANCCCATGTTCGCGATCGAAGAATATCCNAGCAGACGCTTGATATTTGTTTGNGTCAGAGCNCCCAGTGACCCGATGATCATGGACAGGCCNGCAATGATGCACAGGATGATTTGCCATTGGTCAATNACGTCTCCGAACACTGTGAACATGACGTTTGCNAAAACGACCATGCTGGCCATTTTTGGCGCTGANGCGAAGAACGCGACAACNGGAGTGGGCGCCCCCTCATAAACGTCTGGCGTCCAGATGTGCATTGGCGCAGCAGACACTTTGAAGGCNAGCCCCACAATCATGAGGACCATACCGAACATCATTCCGATGGATGGTTCCGCCGCGGCGATCAACGCATATTCTGTTGATCCGGAGAAGCCATACACCAGGGACGCTCCATAGAGCAGCATTCCCGAAGCAAGCGCGCCCAGCACGAAATACTTCAGGCCCGCTTCTGCCGCCTTTGTGGAGTCCCGATGGAAAGCGGCGAGCACGTATGATGACAGGCTGAGGGTTTCTACCCCCATGTAAAGTGTCATCAAATCGGCCGCCGACAGGATGATCCCCATCCCGAAGGATGCGAGCAGGATAAGCAGCGAATACTCATAGCGGATAGTGCCGTGGCGCTTCAGGAAACCTTCCGAAGCTATCAGGGCAAACCCTGCGAGAACGTANCTGACAAACTTGGCGAAATTGACAAATGTGTTTGTCCGCACGAGCCCGCCGAAGGCTTCACCACCTTCGTAATTCATCAGCGAGATGGCTGCGGCCGCAAACAATGCAATCGCACCAAACTTGATAGATACGCTGTTGAAGCGATCCTTGAACGTGGCGCCAATGAGGACACCAGCCAGAGCGATTGCGACGAGCCAAAGTTCCGGGCCAATCGTCAGGATCATGGCAGTGAAATCAATCATCTGATCAGCCTCCCGCCATAAGGTTCAGAATGCGCAAGGCAGAACCCTCTGTAATGTTGAATATCAAATTAGGCGCGACACCGAACAGGATCGTCAGGAACGCCAATGGCGCAATGCAAACCCATTCGATCATGTTCATATCCTTGATCGAATTGAGATCTGGATTGGTCATCTGTCCGAACACGGTGCGGCGATAAAGCGTAAGCATATAGACAGCTGAGAAAATCACGCCGAGCGCTGCACCGGCCGCTGCCCAGGTGGAAGCCTGGAAACCACCAACCATGGTTAGAATTTCACCAATGAAGCCTGATGTGCCAGGCAAGCCAACATTAGCCATCGTGAACAGCATGAAGAAGGTCGCGTAGACCGGCATCCGATGCACGAGGCCGCCATAGGCAGCAATCTCTCTCGTGTGCATGCGATCATATACGACGCCCACGATCAGGAACAGTGCGCCAGAAATCAGGCCGTGGCTAAGCATCTGGAAGATCGCGCCTTGGACGCCTGCTTCATTAAACGCAAACACACCCAGCGTGACAAAGCCCATGTGTGCGACCGAAGAATAAGCGATCAGCTTTTTCATATCCGTCTGACGCCAAGCGACGAGAGATGTATATACGATAGCGATGACTGCCAGCGCGAACATGACAGGCTGGAAGAGTTGGCTCGCATCCGGGAACATTGGAAGCGAGAACCGCAAGAACCCATAGCCCCCCATTTTGAGCAGCACGCCTGCCAGGACGACAGAGCCAGCTGTAGGTGCCTGAACGTGAGCATCTGGCAGCCAAGTGTGGACGGGCCACATCGGAAGCTTGACCGCAAAGGAAGCTACAAATGCCAACCAGAGCCATGTTTGAACGCCCGGATCGAATGCATACTTTTCTAGGACCTCAAAGTCCGTGCTTCCGGCCGCCTGGTACATGTAGACAACGGCCACCAGCATCAGGAGGGATCCGATGAGCGTGTACAAGAAAAATTTGAAAGCGGCGTATATCTTGTCCTTGCCACCCCAGATACCGATCACGAGGAACATGGGGATCAACCCCGCCTCGAAGAAAATGTAAAACAGCACCAGGTCCATCGCGGTGAAAACCCCGATGATAAAGGTTTCTAGCACCAGGAACGCGACAACATATTCCGTCACGCGATTATGGATCGAATTCCAGCTCGCCAACAAACAGATTGGGATGAGGAAAGTGGTCAGCAGGATCAGTGAGATGGAGAGTCCATCGACGCCCATCTTATAGCTGATGTTGCGATACCAGGAATACTGCTCCACGAGCTGATACCCAGACTGGCTGGCATCAAACCCTGCAAACGCGGCAAGCGACGCAATGAACGTGGCGCCTGAAATGATCAGGCCAGCCATCAGGGCAGTACGCCCTTCCTTGTCGCTTGATGTCGCTTCACGGCTGCCAGCTGTAGCGGCACGCACAAGCATGATGATGAGCGCGCCTGCCAGTGGCAGGAAAGTCATCGCCGAAAGAATGGGGAAACCGCCCATCAGTTAGCTCCTCCAGCGCGCAGCCACAGTATTGCACCGAATACGAGTGCAGCGCCGATAATCACGAAAGCGTAGTGGTAGAGATATCCGGTATGCATCTTGGACAGACGCCCTGCTGATGACTTGGTCACCGCTGCAATACCGTCAGGCCCAATCCCGTCGATGATCTTCTTGTCTGCTTTCCAGAAGACATTGCCCAAGAAGGCAGATCCTTTGACGAAGGTCGCCTGATAGATCTCATCGAAATACCATTTGTTGTAGAACAGTGAGTGAAGCGGTCCGCCACTATCAGCCACGCGTTTCCCTACACCTCTGTTGAAGTAGTAAGTGAGCGTGGCCACGACGAAGCCTGCAATCGTCACAATGAGCGGCGCAAACAGAACCCATTCCGGCACATTGTGGCGATCATGGAGGACGTGGTTCTCCGCAGCGCGATAAATCGTGCCGGCCCAGAACGCTTCATTGTTGTGATCAACGAACGCATCATAGAAATATACGCCCGCAAAAATTGCGCCGAGACTGAGTAGCGCCAACGGAACCAGCATCACGAGCGGGCTTTCATGCGGCGTGTGATCATGGCCATGCCCGTGATCGTCCTCTGCCCCATGCGCATCCGCGTGAGCACGATCATCATGATGACCATGAGATTCCCAAGTCTTGGGCCCGTGGAATGTCATGTAAATCAGGCGCCACGAGTAGAAGCTTGTGAGGAANGCCGCGATCAGGCCAAACCAGAAGGCCATTTGACCGAACACAACTTCTGCCTGTCCCGCNGCGAACGCACTTTCAAGAATTGCGTCCTTNGAGAAGAANCCTGCAAAGCCGATCTTCGTGTGCGGTATACCGAGNCCGATGATTGCAATCGTGCCGATCATCATCGCCGCATAGGTTAGCGGCATGAATCTGGCGAGGCCGCCCATGCGGCGCATGTCCTGTTCATGGTGCATCCCGTGAATGACAGAGCCAGCGCCAAGGAACAGAAGTGCCTTGAAGAAAGCGTGCGTGAACAAGTGGAACATGGCAGCTTCATAAGCGCCCACACCGGCCACAAAGAACATATAGCCNAGCTGNGAACACGTTGAGTAAGCAATGACGCGCTTGATATCGTTCTGCGCCATGCCGACTGTCGCTGCGTATAGCGCGGTGACAGCACCAACGATGGTAATCATGCCGGCGGCGTAGAATGTATACTCGTAGATCGGCGACAAAAGGCAAACGAGGTAGACACCTGCGGTCACCATGGTCGCCGCGTGGATGAGCGCTGACACAGGCGTCGGGCCTTCCATGGCGTCTGGCAGCCAGACATGCAGGAAGAANTGGGCGGACTTGCCCATCGCACCGATGAAGAGCAGNACGCCGATAACTTCCAGAGCACTGAANTTCCAGTTCAGGAATGGAATGACNAGCTCGCGCACANGGTAGGCCTCTGTAAAGCCAACCGGAACAACTTCAATATTGTTCCGAACCGCTTCGAGCACAGGCCCGAACTCCACGGAACGGAACACGAAAAACACAGCCATGATACCAAGCGCGAGCCCGAAATCGCCCACTCGATTTGTCACGAACGCTTTGATCGAAGCGTCATTCGGCGCCTTGTTCTGATACCAGAAACCGATCAGAAGATAGGAAGCCAGGCCGACGCCCTCCCAGCCGAAGAACAGCTGGATGAAGTTATCAGCTGTCACCAGCATGAGCATCATGAAGGTAAAAAGCGAGAGGTAGCTGAAGAAGCGCGCCTTGTGCGGCTCTTCACTCATGTAGCCCCAGGAGTAGAGGTGAACGAGACCGGAGACACCGGTGATCACGGCCATCATGACAATCGACAGNGTGTCTACTCGNATGGCCCAATTTGCCTGAAACTCACCCACATGAATCCAGGGCATCAANGTGATGATGTGTTGCTTNAATTCATAGCTGGTCGCAGCGGCGACCANGCTGGCATGATGCTCTTCTCCGCCGGAGTGACCACCTATGCCGGCCGCATAGGCGAACAATTGGATCAAGGACAAGATGCCCGCCGACAAGACAACTGCGGTCGTCAGACCCATAACCAGCTTGTCGCCAATCTGTTTATGAACCAGTCCGGTCAACGCCACGAGCCCCGGAGCGAGGACGATGTAGAGGATCAGGAAATCTGGAAGCATCATCCTACCCCTTCATCATGTCGACATTCTCAACCGAGATGTCGCCGCGGTTGCGGAAATAAACAACAAGGATAGCGAGCCCGACCGCAGCCTCAGCAGCGGCAACGGTCAGAACCAACATCGCGAAAATCTGTCCCGCAATCGTTCCGCTGAACACGGAAAATGCAATCAGATTGAGATTCACGGAAAGAAGGATCANTTCGATCGCCATAAGAATGACGATGATATTCTTGCGGTTCACGAATATGCCTACGACACCAATCGTGAACAGGGCCGCAGAAACGGCGAGATAATGAGAAAGTCCGAGGTCCATAATCCTAGATCCCCTGCCCCGGTTTGGGGTCCTTCAATTCATAGGCATCGCTACGGCGGCGAGACGTCTGCTTGGCAATGTTCTGACGCTTGGTCTCCGGACGGTGGCGCAGCGTCAGGACGATCGCCCCAACCATTGCCACCAGCAGGATCACGCCGGCCATCTGGAACAGCAGAAGGTACTGGGTGTACATCACCTGGCCGATCGCCTCAGCGTTCGTCTCTGCACCGGGCGACGCNTCNAAATTCGTGGTCATTTCCGANGTACCGACGACAGAGGCGAGAACAATCTCGGCAGCAAACACGATGCCGACCAGAACGGCGAATGGCCAATACCGGAGCGTGCCGCGTTTTAGCTCAACAAAATCAACATCGAGCATCATGACGACAAACAGGAACAACACCGCCACGGCGCCAACATAGACAACGACGAGCAGCATCGCGAGGAACTCGGCGCCAATCAGCACCAACAGCCCCGCCGATGAAAAGAAAGCGAGAATGAGCCACAACACCGAATGCACGGGGTTGCGTGCCATGATCACGGACAGCGCCGAGACGAGCACGACGGCCGCAATCAGATAGAAAGCGAAGACTGCCACAGCCCTACAAGGCCCCTTTCTTGGCGGAGCCTACGCCCCGCGAGTTAAAAATACCGGCGCCTAACGGTAAGGCGCGTCGAGTTCCAGATTCTTGGCGATCAGCCGTTCCCAGCGATCTCCATTCGCCAGCAGNCGGTCCTTGTCATAGAACAGCTCTTCGCGNGTCTCGGTCGCAAATTCGAAGTTCGGTCCCTCGACAATCGCATCGACCGGACACGCTTCCTGNCAGAAGCCACAATAAATGCACTTCACCATGTCAATGTCGTAGCGCGTCGTGCGGCGAGCGCCATCCGCGCGCGGCTCAGCCTCAATCGTAATTGCCTGGGCCGGACAGATTGCCTCACACAGCTTGCATGCAATGCAGCGTTCTTCNCCGCTGGGATAGCGACGAAGCGCATGTTCACCACGAAAACGAGGAGACAGCGGATTCTTTTCAAAAGGATAGTTCACAGTTGCTTTGCGAGAGAACATCTCCCGCACAGCGACAACAAGCGCACCGAGAAAATCTGTGAGAAGCGCGCCGCGAATGGTTTGAGCCAGACTCATCACTGAACTCCCAAGTAGACGACGTAACCCGACACGATCAGGACGGCGACAAGCGAAGTGGGCAAGAAAATCTTCCAACCAAGGCGCATCAACTGATCGTAGCGGTACCGCGGAACAATTGCCTTCACCAATGCGAAGAGGATGAACAGGATCAGAATCTTGAACATGAACCAGAACAGGCCCGAAAACGCATTGATGAATGGGTGATCGCGTACAAACTCTTCGCCGAGCGAGAATGGACCATGCCAGCCGCCAAGGAACAGGATCGTCATCAGCGCGCACATCAGAACAATGTTCAGATACTCGCCGAGCATAAACAGCAGGTACGGGGTAGATCCGTACTCAACCTGATAGCCGGCCACTAGTTCGGACTCAGCCTCTGGAAGGTCGAATGGTGGACGGTTTGTCTCAGCAAGCGCGGATACAAAGAAGATCACGAACATCGGGAACATAACGACAATCAGCGGGAAATGCTGAAAGCTGAANGCATGCCATGTCCAAATGCCACCTTCNTGAGCGTTGACGATATCCGTCAGGTTCATGGAACCGACAAGCAGGATAACTGTCACAATTACAAATCCGATGGACACCTCATAGGATACCATCTGAGCTGCAGACCGCAGGGCACCGAGAAACGGATACTTCGAGTTAGACGCCCAACCGCCCATGATGATGCCGTAGACACCCAACGAACTGATCGCAAACAAATACAATACACCGACATTGAGGTTTGAGATCACCCAGCTGGTACCGCTGACTGTGCCCGGCGCAACCGGAATCGCCGCCCATGCGGCAAACGCCAAAGTACATGTAAGAATTGGCGCGATCAGGAATACCGTCTTGTTCGCGCCGGCCGGTATGACGATCTCCTTGAGGAGGAACTTTCCGAAGTCGGCGAAAGACTGCATCAGGCCAAACGGCCCGACCACGTTGGGGCCCTTCCGCATCATCACGCCCGCCCAGACCTTTCGGTCCAGCAGTAGCAAGAAGGCGATCGACAAAAGCAATACAAGCGTAAACAGGCCGATCTGGCCAAGGACCATCAGCGGNCCCCAAAGTTGCCCNAGAGATTCGACGTAGTTACTCATGGCGCCGCCCTACTCCGCTGCTACCGGAGTGTCTAGCGCTGAGGCCAGCGCTGAACATTCGGCCATCGTCTTGGACGCCCGTGCAATCGGGTTCGTCAGGTAAAAATCGTCAAACACCGGACGGAATGTCGCGGTAGAAAGCGAACCTTCCACACCCTCCACGGGTGCCTTGAGGGCCTCAGCGCCCATCGCCCCGGGCGCAAATCCCAAGCCAGAGAAAACTGTACTTTCGCCTTCTGGACCGCGAAGCACATCTCTCAATGCCTCAGCGGTATCGTAAGGAAGGGTCTTGCCCATCACATCCGACAGGGCACGGAAAATCGCCCATCCTTCGCGAGCCTCGCCCTTTGGCTGCACGGCCCGGGAAGTCATTTGAACACGGCCTTCGGTGTTCACATAGGTCGCGGTCATCTCCGTGTAGGCTGCACTCGGCAAGATGATGTCCGCCCGAGCCGCTCCGGCATCGCCATGCGAGCCAACATAAATAACCGTCGAGCCGTCCAAACCGGACAAATTCACTTCGTCCGCGCCGAGCAACACGACCGTGTCCTTGCTTCCGGACAGGATCTCACCGGTAGCAGCCCCGCCGTCACCCGGCACGAAGCCTACATCCAGCGCACCCACTCGGCCCGCAGCAGTGTGGAGCACACCAAAGCCTGCCCATCCGTCCTGCACTGCGCCGATCTCATTTGCGAGTTTCAGTGCCTCCGCAAGAACGGCCCGACCGCCCTCGCCACAAAGCGCCCCCTCACCCACAACGATCATCGGACGCTTGGCACCGGCCAGAACTTTTCCGAAATCAGTGTTGCGGATATCTGCAAGCGCCGAAGCACCGTCGCCGAGCCAGCTATGGTCATAGGTCAGGTCTGCAGCTTCGCCGATACGACCGATTTTCAAGTCAGCCCACAGCCAGGTCTTGCGGATGCGAGCGTTCCAGACTGCGGCTTCAACACGTGGGTTCGTCCCAATCAAAAGGAGCGCATCCGCGTCTTCCACGCCCGCGAGCGTCCCGTTGAGAATGTAACGCTCGCGCACGCCGTCTACACCATATTGTGCCCCCACTGGACGGCAATCTGTGCTCGCTACGCCGAGGCTACGGAACAGGTCGAGCGCCGCTTTTGCTTGTTCNACTTCGATCAGGTCACCTGCGACCACGCCAATCTTCTCGGCCGGGACTGAAAGAGCCGCTTTGACGGCCCCAAACGCTTCGCCCCAAGTGGCCGGCCGCAGCTTGCCATTCTCACGAATGTAAGGCCTGTCGAGCCGCTGACGCGCGAGACCATCCCAGACAAAGCGCGACTTGTCGGAGAGCCACTCTTCATTNATGCCTTCGCTCACCTCAGGCAGGATGCGCATCACGCCATCGCCCTTCGCATCGACTCGGATGGCAGCGCCCATAGCGTCCATCACATCGATAGAGGACGTCTTGCGCAATTCCCACGGACGCGCATTGAACGCATATGGCTTGGAGGTGAGCGCNCCGACGGGGCAAAGGTCGATCACATTGCCNGANAGTTCAGACGTNAGGCTTTTNTCAAGATAGGTTGTGATCTCTGCATTCTCGCCACGCGAAATCATGCCGAGTTCTTCAACGCCCGCTACCTCAGCCGCAAACCGAACACAGCGCGTACACTGAATACAGCGCGTCATGATCGTCTTGACCAGAGGCCCCATATTCTTGTCTTCAACCGCGCGCTTATTCTCATCATAGCGGCTACCGGAGCGCCCATAGGCCATAGCCTGGTCCTGAAGGTCGCATTCACCACCCTGGTCGCAGATTGGGCAATCCAGCGGATGATTGATCAGCAGGAATTCCATCACACCATTGCGAGCCTTCTCCACATACGCACCCTTGGTGCGGATGTTCGGCGCAGACCCATCGCGATTAGGACGCATATCGCCAACAGTCTGAGCGCAGGATGCAATCGGCTTCGGCGCACCTTCCCATTCGACGAGACACATACGACAGTTACCGGCCACAGACAGGCGCTCGTGATAGCAGAAGCGCGGAATTTCGGCNCCGGCCTCTTCGCACGCTTGCATCANCGTATACGAACGCGGGACCTCAATGTCCTTGCCATCGACGTTCAGCTTGAAAAGATCGTCAGACATAATCTCTACTCCGCTGCCACAACTGCGCCCTGCACCATGGCGCGCGGCAGCCTGTATTGGTTGATGCGATCTTCGATTTCATGTCGGAAGTGGCGGATCAGCCCCTGAATCGGCCACGCCGCAGCGTCGCCCAGCGCACAGATCGTATGACCTTCCACTTGCTTCGTTACGTCGAGCAGAGTCTCGATCTCATCGTGCTCCGCCTCGCCCTTCACCATGCGCTCCATAACACGCCACATCCAGCCGGTGCCTTCCCGGCACGGCGTACATTGGCCGCATGATTCGTGCTTGTAGAAGTATGCCAGACGCGCGATCGCCTTGATCAGGTCTGTATCCTTGTCCATCACGATCACCGCTGCAGTGCCGAGACCGGATTTCAAGTCCCGCAGCGTATCGAAATCCATGTAGGCATCCATGATCTGTTCGGCGGGCACCATCGGCACCGACGAGCCACCAGGGATGACGGCCTTCAAATTGTCCCATCCACCCCGGATGCCACCACAATGATTGTCGATCAGCTCACGGAAGGTGACCGACATTTCTTCCTCGACATTGCATGGCTTGTTCACATGACCGGAGATGCAAAAGAGTTTTGTGCCGGTATTGTTCGGACGACCGAAGCCCGCAAACCATTCAGCGCCGCGGCGCAGAATAGTCGGCGCAACCGCAATCGACTCGACATTGTTCACCGTCGTTGGGCAGCCATAGAGTCCAGCATTGGCCGGGAATGGTGGCTTCAGGCGTGGCTGTCCCTTCTTGCCTTCGAGGCTCTCCAACAATGCCGTCTCTTCACCGCAAATATACGCGCCTGCACCGTGATGAACGTAGAGATCGAAGTCCCAACCGTTCACGTTATCCTTGCCAATCAACTTGGCTTCGTATGCCTCTTTGACCGCCTTCTCCAAGGCTTGGCGTTCATTGATGTATTCTCCGCGCAAGTACACATAGCATTTGTGTGCACGCATTGCGCGGCTCGCCACCATGCACCCTTCGATCAACAAGTGCGGATCGTGACGCATGATTTCACGGTCCTTGCACGTGCCTGGCTCGGATTCATCCGCATTGACCACGAGATAATGCGGACGGTCGCGCACTTCCTTGGGCATGAAGGTCCACTTCAGACCTGTCGGGAATCCCGCACCACCACGGCCGCGCAAACCCGATGCCTTGATCTGATCACAGATCCAATCCGGCCCTTGGTCCAGCATCTCCTTGGTCAGATGCCACGCACCACGCTTTTTCGCCGACTCAAGATCAGGCGAGTGCAAACCATAGAGGTTCGTGAAGATACGATCCTTGTCCTGCAGCATGCCCTATTCCTCGTCATCCTTGCTGGATTCAACTTCGCCAGCGTCGACACGCTTTGAAAAATCCGTCTCGCCTCCGGAGGCCAGCAGTTTTGCCTGACCAATCCAGTCTTCGCGCTCGATCCGACCAGGGAAGCTCATATAGTCTTCCACCCAGTCGACATTTGCCGGTGTCCAGTCAGCGATCTGCTGGAATTTAAAGATACCAAGCGCGTTGAGCGCGTCTTCATTCTTCGGGCCGATTCCGCTGATCCGCTTGAGATCGTCACGCTGATCCGTCGGCACTTCGACCGCAGCAGGCTTTTCAGCACTTGCAGCATTCTGACCTTCTGAAGCCTTCTCGGTCTTGGAGATCAGCGTCGTCTTGCCAGCATTCTCCTTTTGCGGAACTTCGCGCTGCGTGTTTGTCGGCGCGCCTTCCTCGGGTTTACCGGCTGCGGTCGCTTCGGGCTCTGGCTCAGCCGTCGGCAAGTTCGGCAAGAACGTGACTTCGTTGCGCGAACCGTTAAACAGGTCCGGATCGGTCAAGATCGCCGTGCCGCCTTCAGGCGCACTGTTGATCCGGTCTACTTGCGGTCCGGCGTGCGTCTCCACGCCATTCTTCAGCTTGTTGAGAATGACGGCGAGCGACTCTGGCGTCAGATCCTCATAGTAGTCATCATTGACCTGAACCATGGGCGCATTCACGCACGCACCCAAACATTCAACTTCTTCCCAGGAAAGGCGGCCGTCATCCGTGACGTACATTTGCTTGCCAATTTCTGTCTGGCAAACTTCCTTGAGTTTTTCGGCACCACGCAACTGACAAGGCGTCGTTCCGCAAAGCTGAATATGGTATTTTCCGACCGGCTGCAGACGGAACATCGTGTAGAAGGTCGCGACCTCATAGACGCGAATGTATGGCATTTCCAGACGATCCGCGACTTCGCGCATCGCAGGTTCGGACAGCCAGCCATTATTGTCCTTCTGCGCCAGCCACAGCAAGGGAATTACAGCCGAACGCTGTTTGTCGGATGGATACTTGCTCCGCCAGAACGAGATCTTTTCCTCGGTCTCTGGCTTGAATGCGAATGTATCGCCACCAGCCTCAATATCAAAACGGCGCAGTGCCACTACTCGCCCCTTCTCGAAACAGTCGCGCCAACATTCCGCTTAGCGGAGGCGCGCAAAAATTTTGCCCAGATCGTGATCACCGGTCGATCTCCCCGAACACGATGTCCAGCGTACCCAGGATCGCCGACACATCCGCCAGCATATGCCCCTTGCAAAGATGATCCATCGCCTGCAGGTGCGGATAGCCCGGCGCACGTATCTTCGCGCGGTATGGCCGATTGGTTCCGTCAGAAACCAGATAAACGCCGAACTCGCCCTTCGGGGCCTCGACCGCCGCGTAGCACTCGCCTTCGGGAACGTGAAACCCTTCCGTGTACAGCTTGAAGTGGTGGATTAGCGCTTCCATCGAATTCTTCATCTCGGCGCGGCGCGGTGGCGCCATTTTCGACCCCGCCAGCAGAACCGGGCCCGGCCCTTCTTTGGACATCAAATCGATGCACTGCTGCATGATCTTCACCGACTCGCGCATCTCTTCCATGCGACAGACATAGCGATCATAGTTATCGCCATTGCGGCCAACCGGAATCTTGAAGTCGAGCTCCGAGTAGCACTCATATGGCTGGGACCGACGCAGATCCCAGGCAAACCCGGATCCGCGCACCATCACACCGGAAAAGCCCCAGTCCATGATGGTTTTCTCATCAACGACGCCGATGTCGACATTGCGCTGCTTGAAGATACGGTTTTCGGTGACGAGGCTCTCAATCTGATCGAGCAGACGAGGAAAGTGCTCACACCATTCTGCAATATCGTCGATCAGGTTCTGAGGCAGATCCTGATGGACGCCCCCTGGACGGAAATAGGCTGCGTGCATCCGGCTGCCTGACGCTCGCTCGTAGAACACGCAAAGTTTCTCACGCTCTTCGAAACACCAGGTAATCGGGGTCAGCGCACCGACATCCATCACCCCTGTTCCAACGTTCAACAGGTGTGACATGATCCGGCCAAGCTCGGAATAAAGCACGCGAATCAAGCTCGCACGGCGCGGAACCTCAACGCCAAGAAGTTTCTCGATCGCCAAACACCAGGCATGCTCCTGGTTCATGGGTGAGCAGTAATCCAGCCGGTCGAAGTATGGCATACCTTGCAGGTAGGTCTTGTACTCCAGCAGCTTTTCAGTGCCACGGTGAAGCAAGCCAATGTGGCTGTCGACACGGGTAACGATCTCGCCATCGAGATCAAGGATCATGCGAAGCACGCCGTGCGCAGCAGGATGCTGCGGACCAAAGTTCAAAGTGAACTTACGGTCTTCCATTTCAGAGATGTGCGCAGTGTCAGCCATTATTCGGTCGGCTCCTCGGCCTTCTCGTCACCGGGAATATGACCCGTCATACCTTCCCATGGTGAGAGGAAATCGAAATTGCGATACTCTTGCGGCAGCTCTACAGGCTCATACACGACGCGCTTTTCAAGATCGTCGTANCGCACCTCGTAGTGCCCTGTCAGCGGGAAGTCCTTGCGGAGCGGGAACCCTTCGAAGCCGTAATCAGTCAGAATTCGGCGCAAATCCGGATGGTCTGCGAACTGGATGCCGTACATATCGAAGGCTTCACGCTCGAACCAGTCAGCACATGGCCAGAGGCTCGTAATGCTTGCAACCGGTGTATCTTCATCCGTGCTCACGCGCACGCGGATGCGATGATTCATGCGCATGGACAGAAGATGATAAACAACTTCAAAGCGTTCTGCATTCTCCGGATAATCAACGCCGCAGATATCGATCAACGTCTCGAAGTTGCATTGTTGGTCATCCCGCAGAAAACGCAGCAGACCCAAGACATGATCGCGTTCGGCCATAATGGTAAGCTCGCCAACGTTAACATCGGCGGACTTCACAGCATCAGGCTGCCGGCCTGCGATATGCGCGCCCAACTCGGTAAGGGCTTCGATTGCTTCACTCGTCATCATGTCAGCCTCTAGCGCTCCAGGGAGCCTTCGCGGCGAATTTTCTTTTGCAACTGGAGGAAACCATAGACCAGCGCCTCCGCTGTCGGCGGGCAGCCCGGAATATAGATATCTACCGGCACGATGCGGTCGCATCCCCGCACAACACTGTAGCTGTAGTGGTAATAGCCACCACCATTCGCGCAGCTGCCCATCGAGATTACATAGCGCGGTTCCGGCATCTGGTCGTAAACCTTCCGCAACGCTGGAGCCATTTTGTTGGTCAGCGTTCCGGCGACGATCATGACATCCGACTGGCGCGGTGAGCCACGCGGTGCCATCCCAAAACGTTCAAGGTCGTAGCGTGGGTTGCCCGCGTGCATCATCTCTACTGCGCAACATGCCAAGCCGAAGGTCATCCACATCAGTGACCCCGTGCGCGCCCAAGTGATCAGATCATCCGCCGCAGCGGTAAAATAGCCCTTATCGGCCAACTGGTCGGACAATCCGGTATAAAATGGATCATCATTTCCAGGCGCGAAGCCGCCCTCAACGCCAGTGCGGGCGCCGCCAAGAGCATAGGTCTTGAAATCGTCTGCCATTATTCCCACTCCAGCGCGCCGCGGCGCCATTCGTAAATAAACCCAATGGTCAGAACGCCGAGGAAACCAACCATCGACCAGAAACCAACGAGGCCGATTGTTCCGAGGCTAACGGCCCATGGAAACAGGAAAGCCACTTCGAGGTCGAAGATGATGAAAAGGATCGCGACGAGATAGAATCGCACGTCGAACTTCATCCGCGCATCATCGAATGCCGGGAATCCACATTCATAGGCTGAGTTCTTCTCCGGATCAGGGTCGCTGGGCGCCAGTAGCGCAGAACCTGCAATGAACAGGCCCGAAATCACGGCGCCGATGACCAGGAAAATTATCACCGGCAAATAATCGAGCGCTAAGCGTTCAATTTCTGACATGTCACCTATTCTCCTGCCCCAAGGGTGGCTTGATCTGGCGCCGGATTAGGACGGTTTCGCTTATGGCGCAACAGACAGACGCAATATATCGCAGCGACTAAGTCTAGCTCGAATAATTGCCTAATTCACGGGCATGTTTCTGCGGCGGTGCGTCACGCCGAAAAGTTCCGCCAGATCAACAGCTAGCCTGCCAATTCCATGAATTTTCAAGCATTTTTGAGATTCATTCTCAAAATAATTACTGCGTCAACTGGACGCCGAGCATGTTGAGCGACTCAAACGTGACACGCCCNTCGGCCAGCCCGTTCTTACGCTGATACTCNCTCANCGAATTCAGGGTTGTCGGTCCCAGAACNCCGTCAATTTCAAGCTGGAATCCGGCCGTAGCCAAGGCCNCTTGAATGCGCCGGATNTCGCCAACGGAGANCTGATCCTCGCATGGCGCATCTCGCCAGGAAAGAACGGCTTCACTGGCGGCGACCTTTTTTTCAATCGTGCGATAGGTAGCAGGAACGGACACAAACTCCTCTCGAGCCGGAGCCACNAACTCTTCTACTTGAACAATTTCGTATTCAGCAGGCTTGTGCACTTCCTCAATACGCGACGGCTCCACCACAACTCGCTTCACCAGCGTCTGATATTGCGCAGGAATAATGCGTGTTTCAGATCGCTCCGGCGTAACAATCCGCGTTCTCGTCACCGACTGGTACTCGGCGGGAACATCCACAGCCTCGAAGTAATCCTTCAAATCTATCGAACTACGCTCATCCAGCCCCNACGCCTCACCCAGATATTGCGGCNTCAACCGCCAAACCGTATGCGCTGGCTGAACGAGTATCTGCTCGGTGTAAGACTCATATTCTGCTGGAATTACAACAGTTTCAGTACGCTCAGGCTTGATCTGAACCTGTTCAGTGACCGTCTCATAGATTGCCGGCACTATTTTATACTGAATTGTCGGAGCCTGGACCTGGAATTGCCTTTCCACAGATTCGTATTTAGCGGGCACGGTCTGGATTTCGGTGCGTTCCGGCTGGTCCAGTATCTGCTCTGTCACAATNTCGAACGTTGCTGGCACAACAACTGGAGCCTTGCATATGCGGGCATNTTCTTCGGCNCGCATTTCNAGCGCCACGAAGGAAATCGCCCNAATCACCANCATAGACCTCANTGTCATCGCCGAACTCCTCGCGAAACCACGCCTGACTCGCCAAGAAATGCACCTATTTCGGCGACGAACCAAGTCGTCGACGCCGCTGCGCAGCAATTGTCAAAGCAATTAGGCCTGCGATCCCTTGGAACAGGCACTGGTTTTATCTGGCTCAATCAGTATTAGAGGGCCGAACTCCCAGCGCCGAGGTANAACATGATCCCCAGATACACCCGCCCCGAAATGGCAGCCATTTGGTCGCCCGAGTCCAAATTCGGCATCTGGCTGGAGATTGAGACGCTCGCCGCCGAAGCGATGGAGCAGAAAGGCCTTATCCCCGCAGGCGTCACCGCCGCTGTACGAGAGCGCGCCGGTTTCGATGTGGATCGTATTGATGAAATNGAACGTGAAGTAAAACACGACGTCATCGCCTTCCTCACCAATGTCGCCGAACATGTCGGCGAGGAAGCGCGCTTTCTCCACAAGGGTATGACATCTTCAGACGTTCTCGACACGTGTTTCAACGTCCAGCTCGTCCGCGCAACTGATCTGCTTCTGAAGGGAGTGGATCGCGTCCTGGCTGCGTTGGAAAAGCGCGCCTTCGAGCACAAACTCACGCCGACCATCGGCCGCAGCCACGGCATCCATGCCGAGCCGACGACATTTGGCGTCAAGCTCGCGACATTCCACGCAGAGTTCCAACGTGCCCGTAAACGCCTGGAGCTGGCACGGGAAGAAGTCGCGACCTGCGCCATATCAGGAGCGGTCGGAACGTTTGCCAACATCGACCCGGCCATTGAAGCGCACGTTGCCGAAAAGCTGGGCCTGCAGGTAGAGCCCGTTTCCACGCAGGTTATCCCACGCGATCGCCACGCAATGTTCTTCTCCGTGTTGGGCGTCATCGCATCCTCCATTGAACGCCTTGCTACTGAGGTTCGCCACCTGCAGCGCACAGAAGTGCTTGAAGCCGAAGANTTTTTCTCGGCTGGCCAAAAAGGCTCCTCTGCGATGCCTCACAAGAGAAACCCGGTCCTTACAGAAAACCTGACCGGTCTCGCCCGGCTCGTTCGCTCGGCAGTTACGCCAGCGATGGAGAATGTCGCTCTTTGGCATGAACGTGACATTTCCCACTCATCCGTTGAACGCGGCATCGGCCCTGACGCCACCGTGCACCTTGATTTCGCGCTTCATCGCCTAGGCGGTGTTGTTGAGAACCTCGTGATTTATCCCGACGCCATGATCGGTACGATCAACAGCATGGGAGGGCTGCACAATTCCCAGCGGATCCTGCTCGCGCTCGTAGAAAAGGGCATCAGCCGAGAAGACAGCTATCGCCTCGTGCAACGCAATGCGATGCGCACCTGGAACAAGGAAGGTGATCTTCTTGACCTTCTTAAACAGGACGAAGAAGTCTCGTCTCGCCTGTCAGATGCCGAACTCGAAGACCTGTTCGATCTCGACTACCACTTCAAGCAAGTCGATACGATCTTCGAACGGGTTTTCGGGCGCGCCTGATAGCGCCGTCTCAGGAAAATTGGCAGACGGCGCTCAGATTTTGCTGAGCGCCGTTTTTGCTTTGCTCGTCACGTCTGCCCACGCGCCGGATGAGACGTCTTTCTCCGTTGCGATCCATGACCCGCCAACTGCGACGACATTCGGCAACGCCAGATACTCTCCAGCATTGTCGGCACTCACTCCACCGGTTGGCATGAATTGCAAATGTGGCAGCGGCCCGGAAAGCGCCTTCAAGGCTGCCACGCCACCGGCAATCGCGGCGGGAAACAGCTTCAGCATGCCGAAGCCTTCCTCGTAGCGCGTCATCGCCTCACTCGCCGTCGCAACGCCCGGAATGGTGACACCCTTGTGATCGCCGAGCGCATCCAGTAGGCGCGGCGACATGCCCGGAGAAACCAGGAAGTCTGCCCCAGCAGCCAGCGAGTTCCTGACGTCTTCCCCCGTCAGAACTGTGCCCGCACCAACGATGAGTTCAGGACACGCCTTTTTCATTTCCTCAATGACCTTCAGACCGCTTGGTGTGCGCAACGTCACTTCAGCCGTCGTCAGGCCGCCCTCGACGAGCGCGTTGGCCAAGGGCGCAGCTGCCGCGACGTCAGGAACAACCAAAACCGGTACAATGGGCGCTTTGCTGGCGGCGGCCTTCAGGCCATCGAGCGAAGAATTCATGTCTGCATCTCCTGAGCATAATAGGCTGCCGCACCAATCAGTGGCGCTTCGGGATCGTGCATAAGGCGTACTGGACAATTCGCAAGGTAACCAGACATGGGGCCCCGTTCCCTGAATCGCGCTATCGCCTCCGGTCGCCGGAGATAATCGACAATTCTCTCCGTCACGCCGCCAGCAAGCACAATGCCTCCAAGCGCGCCGTTCGCCAGGGCCAAGTCTCCTACTGCACCCATCACAGCTTTGGCGCGCATTGCTATGAGTTGGTCGAACATTTCATCCCCGGCATCCGCTCGCTTTCGCATGTCTTCCGGGGACACGTCTTCCATGTCGCGTCCGAACACTTCGCAGAACGCACTATGGACGTATTCGAGCCCCATGCCTGAAGCGACCAGTTCATTTGACACGTAGCCCTGATCACGCATCAGCACGCTCGCAACGTCGAATTCGAGCGTGTCTCGGGGAGCGTAGGCGATGTGACCACCCTCGCCCGTCAAGACACGCCAAGCGTCATCACCAAGCGGAAATAGTGTGGCCACGCCAAACCCAGTCCCTGGCCCAGCGACGATTACCGGCAGATCGGGCTTCTCTTCGCCGGTCAGCACTTCCTCGAAATAGTCAGGGGAGTGTTCCGGCACAGAACGTGCCATCGCTGTGAAATCATTGATGATCTGAACATCATCAAATTCAAATCGGTCGCACAGGCGTTTTGCGGACACCTGCCAGTTCCGGTTGGTAAGCTCCACTTCTCCGCCCTGCACTGGCCCCGCCATTGCAAAGCACGCCTGCTTCGGGNTTAGACCGGTATCGTCGAAATATTGCTGCAGCGCGGCGTCGAAAGTATCGAAATTGTCGCCGGCCAATTTCGCAAACTCTTCTATTTCAATCTTTCCGTCGGCCCGTTTGGCGAGCGCGAACCTGACATTGGTTCCCCCAACATCCCCGACCAATACCCGGTCACCCATACGTCAGTCTCCCCGGCCGGAAAATTTGAAGTGACTCGCGCCATTGGCTGCGGGCCCGGCCAATTCCCGGAAGTATGTGAACATCTCTCTCCCCAGGCCCATGCCGCTATCGTTCGGGCGATACTCGTCAGCAGAGCGCGCCTCGAATTCAACCGGATCAACCTTGATATCCAATACGCCCCGTTCCGCATCGAAGACGATCACGTCTCCGTCGCGCACTTTCGCGATTGGCCCACCCCGAGAGCCTTCGGGGCTGACATGAATTGCAGATGGCACCTTGCCGCTTGCGCCAGACATTCGGCCATCGGTGACAAGCGCGACCTTGAACCCACGGTCTTGCAGCACAGCAAGAGGCGGTGTCAGTGTGTGCAGCTCTGGCATTCCATTTGCCGCGGGCCCCTGAAAGCGAACGATTGCGATAAAATCCCGCTCAAGCTGTCCCGCATCAAACGCGGCCTTCAAGGCTTCCTGGGAATCAAAGACGATTGCGGGCGCCTCGACAACCCGATGCTCTGGCTTGACGGCTGACACCTTGCTGACGCCCAGACCAATCGGCCCGTCCATCATGCGCAGCCCGCCATCCTTCGAGAAAGGATCTGATACCGGACGAAGTATATCGGTATTCGCACTTTCTTCAGGTGCCGGCCTCCAGGAAAGTACGCCATCGTTCAAGTATGGCTCAACCCCGTATTCCGAGATCGGCCCCGCGACGCCCATTGCACTGCCGTCCATAAGACCTGCTGCCAGCAACTCGCGCACCAGAAAGCCCATGCCGCCTGCAGCGTGAAAATGGTTCACGTCTGCCGGTCCATTCGGGTAGACACGCGCCAACAGAGGTGTCACCGCGCTGATGTCAGCAAAATCCTCAAGCGTCAGAATAATGCCCGCCGCCGCTGCCATAGCAGGAAGGTGAAGAGCGTGATTGGTGGATCCACCCGTAGCCATCAGCCCCACCACAGCATTCACAACCGAGCGCTCGTCTACCATCTCGCCAGCGGGAAGGTACGCGTCACCTTGCGCGTGAAGCATAGCAATTCTTTGTGTTGCTGCGCGTGTCAGCGCTTCGCGAACTGGCGTACCTGGATTTGCAAACGCCGCGCCCGGCAGATGGAAGCCCATCACTTCCATGAGCATCTGATTTGAGTTCGCGGTTCCGTAGAACGTGCAGGTGCCCTGGGTGTGGTAACTTTCAGACTCCGCCTTCAAAAGCGCGTCACGACCGACCTTGCCTTCCGCAAAGAGTTGCCGGACACGTTGCTTCTCCGGATTGGGAAGACCGGATGGCATCGGGCCGGCCGGCACGAAAATGGAAGGAATCCACCCAAACCGCAACGCAGCAATCACCAGACCCGGAACAATCTTGTCGCACACGCCCAAATGCATCGCGCCATCGAACACATCATGGCTAAGCCCGATTGCCGATGCCATCGCGATAACATCTCGGGAGAACAACGAAAGCTCCATACCCGTGAAGCCTTGTGTAACCCCGTCACACATCGCGGGCACGCCACCCGCAACCTGCGCAATGGCGTTCACCTCTCGCGCAGCATTTCGAATGATCTCGGGATAGTCCTGATACGGCGCATGAGCTGACAACATGTCGTTGTACGCAGTAATAATGCCGATATTGGGCCAGCCTGCACCCAGTATCTGGGTTTTCTCAATGACAGCGCACCCAGCAGATGCATGCGCAAGACTGCTTTCCGACATACGGCGACGGGCAAAATCTGATGGTCGTCGACCACGGATCATTTCCAGGTAAGCTTGCCGCGTATCCCGAGACCGCTCCCGGATACGTTCTGTTATTTCGACTATGCGTGGATTCATTTTTGTCATCATGCTGCCCATACGACCGTCAGACGCGGCCCTAGCTTGTCGATTGCGTGCCGAACCGGCATTTCCTCTACCGGTGAAGACAAGGCTTTATCGTACACATCTTTTTTTGAAGCGCCGAAAATCAGAAGGATAGCGGATGCCGCTTCCGTTACTGCGCGACCAGTGAGGGTCATGCGCTGCGTATGATTGCCCGCGACCGGGCACCCCTCCGCATTGATCGCGGCGATCACCCCACTGCTTTCAAGTGCTTCTGCCAATCCACCAGAGTTTGGAAACCAACTGGCTGTGTGTCCGTCCTCTCCCATCCCCAGAAGTACGACGTCCGCAGGCTCACAATGAGGGCCATATGCGCGATGTCTATCCTCCACGGCAGTTTGCGGTGCGTCACCCAGTGTTTTCATCGGAAGGAAGCCGGCCGCGCCTGCCTGACCCTTTAACAGCCGATTCCTGACCAGACGCTCATTCGACGCTTCGTCCTCCGGGTTCACCCACCGCTCGTCCACCAGACCGACAATCACGCGCGACCAATCCAGCCCGGTTTCGGTCAGCGCATCAAACACACCGCCAGGTGTCGATCCGCCAGATACCATGAGAGAAGCAGTCGCCTTGGATTCAAGCGCTTTTGTAAGCCCACCCTGAATAAAACGCGTTGCAAATTGCGTCGCCTCTTCACGGCTATTGAACGACAGGAACTCATGCGAGAGACTCATCACGATCCCTCCCACCAAGCCCGCCCATCGCGGTCCATCATCATTGCCGCCGCGAGTGGACCGTCCGATCCTGCAGAATAGTTCTCAGGCCTGTCACCCGATTGCTCCCAGGCTTCGATCAATCCATCGACCCAGGTCCAAGCCGCCTCGACTTCATCCTTTCGCATGAACAAAGACAGGTTGCCGCGAACCACATCCATCAGAAGCCGCTCATACGCATCCGGATACCGGACGGTAAAACTCTCAGCATACGACAAGTTGAGGGGAAGAGACTTTACCCGCAGGCCACCTGGGCCCGGCTCCTTGATCTGCACGAACAGTCTGACACCCTCATCAGGCTGAAGACGAATGACCAGGCGGTTGGCGCTTTCATAGCCCTCCCCAAAGATCGAATGCGGGGTCGGCTTGAACTGGATGACGATGTCCGAATGCCGGTGGGACATGCGTTTGCCTGTGCGCAGGTAAAACGGCACACCAGACCAGCGCCAATTATCAATACTTGCCTTGATGGCCACAAAAGTCTCAGTCGCGCTATCCTCATCCGAGCTGAGTTCATCAAGATANCCTTTNACNGGCTTGCCGTCTTTTACACCAGCCTTGTACTGCCCCCGCACCGTCAGCTTTTTGGCNGAATCTCCGGAGATCGGCACAAGCGCGCTTAGTACCTTGATCTTCTCGGTACGCACATCATCATCNTCGAGCTTGTTGGGCGGCTCCATGGCGGTGAGGCATAACAGCTGNAGCATATGGTTTTGCACCATGTCACGNAGNGCGCCGGACTTGTCATAATAGTCCGCGCGCCCNTCAAGCCCNANNTCTTCTGCAACCGTGATCTGGACGTGATCAACATAGTTGCGCGACCAGATCGGCTCGAACAGCATATTGGCAAATCGGAGAACCATCAGGNTCTGCACCGTCTCCTTGCCAAGATAATGGTCGATACGGAACACNTGCCGTTCTGCGTAAACCTGGGCGACGCCATCATTGATCGCCTTGGCGGATTCAAGATCTGTCCCGATGGGCTTTTCGAGAACAACACGCATGTTTTCCTCGGCCAGCCCGGCCTTGCCCAACGCTTCACAAATCTGGACATACAGGCGGGGCGATGTGGCGAGATAGAAAACACACGGACGGGCGTCATCCAGGGTGAGGAATGATTTCAGCGTCGCCCAGTCTGCATCTTCCTGAGTCGCATCGATTGAAACATAGTGGATCAGCTTCTCGAACCTGGCCCACTCCTTAGAATCCCAATTATCTCCTGACGCGGCCTCGCACGCCTCTTTCGCCATCTGGCGATAGGCCTTTGTATCCATCTCGCTACGCGCGGTTCCGACGATACAGCTGGTTTCAGGAATCTGACCATCAAGCCAGCGATGAAACAGCGCCGGCAACAATTTACGCCGAGACAAATCTCCTGTTCCACCAAAAATAACGATGTCGAATGGATCGACGGGTATGAACTTTGCCATCAGGCAGTCTCCACAATAGTCGGAAAAAATGCGGGGCGGGCTAGCGTCATCTACGTACAGTTCGCGAGAAGTTTCCAGTATCCCCGGCCTTCTTTACGNCCCAGCGAGCCATATGCGTGAATTGGCGAACAGNTTTGACAGTCATTTGNCCATGCCTCCCCGGCAGATACCATTCACTGCAAAATTTGCAGCGTTCGCAACCACAGGTATGGACGATACACCATAACTTGTGACAACGTTGTTTTACGGGGTTCATAAGCGGAGGAAGCATAGGATGTCCAGCTCTAGAACGCGGTTGGAAGATTTGGCCGCNATTGCNGGCGTCTCAATCGCAACGGTATCGCGCGCACTGAACAACAGTCCAGCCGTGAATGATGAGACAAAGCGCCGGGTCTGGAAGATTGCTCGCGATCACAATTACAATTTCCGGCCATCCATGCCCGCCCTCATGTCTGGCGCTGCTGCGACCATTGCAGTTGTCGTCCCAACGCTTGCCGGTCGCCAGACCGAAGTGTCGGATCCGTTCTTTCAGGAACTGATTGGTGGCTTGAGCGAGGCGGGCCGCTCGGCAGGTTGCGACGTGTTGATCTCTTACCTGACACCAAAAAACCAGGATGATCTTGCTTCAATCATGACGGCCAATCGCGCTGAGGGAGTCATTTTCCTGGGGCAAAGCTTCCTACATGAGCGCTTCAATCGACTCGCCGAAACTGAAAAACGTTTCATCGTCTGGGGCGCGGAGATTCCAGGACAAAAGTACTGTTCGATCGGTTCAGACAATATNGGCGGCGGGAACAAGGCGACGACTCACCTAATNAATCTCGGTCGACGGCGCCTTGCATTTGTCGGCGACACNTCAAACACGGAAATCAATCAACGCTACGAAGGATACGTTGCCGCGCATCGTCGTGCCGATCTTGAAGTGGACCCCGACCTCACTCTCCAGGCAGGATTTGACGTGGAGTCATCAGAGGCCGCGATCACCAGTCTNCTCGAACGCGGCATTCCCTTCGACGCGGTCGTCGCCGGTAATGATCTGATTGCGATGGCGGCCATTCGCTGCCTGACCCGAGAGGGACTCAAGGTTCCGTCTGACGTTTCAGTTGTCGGATACGACGACCTGCAACTGTCAGCCTATGGACACCCGTCGCTAACGACAATTTCACAGGATCCGACACGCGCGGGACGGGTCATGGTCGCAAAGCTGATCGCCACCGGCGAAAACGGCGCCATGAGGTCCGAACGGCTACCGACCGACCTGATCGTGAGGGAATCCTGCGGACTCAACTAGATTCGAGACACACGACACGAAAACGGCGGCAAGCCCCCTAGGCTTGAACCCTGCATTCCGACAGCGAACAAAACGTCTTCCGGTTCAGCGAGTGAGACAGAACTGTCCTGCTCAGCGGGCCCCAGATTAAACACGCATTCTACGGTCTCACTTTCGATGCTCCGCCGGAAAACCAGAATATCGCCTTCGGCCACATCGATTCGAATATCGCCGATGCGCAACGCTGGCGACTCTGAACGAACCCTTGCCAGCATGCGCGTAAAGTTGAGCACAGAATCGGCCTGCGCTTCCTGGNCGGCCACCGCACGTTCACCATGCCCTTGCCCGATAGGCAGCCATGGCTTCGAGCTGCTGAACCCGCAATTCGCGGAATCACCACTCCACGGCATTGGCGTACGCGCGCCATCACGTCCCAGGGTTCGAGGCCAGTTCGCAATCGCTTCAGGGTCTTGCAGATCTTCAAAGGCTATATCAGCCTGCGGCAACCCCAACTCTTCTCCCTGGTACAGAATTGGATTGCCCCGCATGCAATAAAGGAGCGCGTTGGTAAGCTTTGCGCGGACATTGATATCCGCCTCGCTCAGCCAGCGACTGATGCAGCGCGGTGCGTCATGATTTGAGAAAGCCCAGGACGGCCAGCCTTCCCCCGCACTGCCCAGCCAATTGCGCTGTGAACGCGCGAATATCTCTGCCGTCAGATTTCCAGCGTAGAGGAAATCGAAATTGTAGGCGGAATGCAAATGCGCCTCTCCAGCCGTGTAGGCCCGCATCTCTTCCAGCGGATCCGTTCCAGGAACTTCTGCCACAGAAAAGATGTCGCCATACTCATCCATCAATGACCGCAAGCGGCGCAGGAATGCGGGCAAGTCGGGATGGGATTGGTTGTATATGTGCTCCTGCAGATCGAAGGGACGCGATATCACATCGGGTCTGCGCTGTTTCGGTGGATTATCTCGAAACTCTGGATCAAACAGCGCGAAATTCAGGGCGTCCAGCCTGAATCCATCAACCCCGCGATCAAGCCAGAACCGCATCACGTCCAGCAACGCCCCCTGAACGCTCGCATTGTGCAGATTGAGCTGCGGCTGGCTCGGCAGGAAATTGTGCATGTAATATTGCTGTCGACGCGCATCCCAGGTCCATGAAGGCCCGCCAAACACCGCCTGCCAATTGTTGGGCGGACTACCATCAGGCTTTGGGTCTCGCCACACATACCAGTCCGATCGGTCATTTGATCGGTCCTGCCTGCTTTCCGCGAACCACGCGTGCGCGTCCGACGTGTGGGCGTATACCTGATCTATGATGACCTTGAGGCCTAATCGGTGCGCCTCGTCCAAAAGGCGATCGAAATCAGCAAGGGAGCCGAAGACAGGATCGATGTTGCAATAATCGGCGACATCGTACCCAAAATCCTTCATCGGCGATGTGAAGAAGGGCGATATCCAGATCCCATCCACGCCTAGGGACGCAACATGTTCCAACCGGCTGGTAATGCCGGACAGGTCACCAACCCCGTTTCCGGTCGTATCCTGATACGAACGCGGATAGATCTGATAGATAACGGCACCCTTCCACCAAGGCTGATCGAAAGATCTCGGTGATCGCTGTGTCATGTTCCCGTCCAAATCATGCATTGCCCATCAACAATCGCATGGCGTCAAAAATAAGCAATCAGCGCCCGCTTGTGGACGACCAATCATGACGGTGAACTGGAAGACGCCTGGCAGGGGCAGCAGGACTCGAACCCGCGACCCTCGGTTTTGGAGACCGATGCTCTACCAACTGAGCTATACCCCTTCAGGCGAAACAGCGGTTTGCCTCAATTGAAGACATGCCGCAAGACTAGAGGTTCAGCCTCAGGAGAAAAACTGTGACCCGCATTCCCTATCCCGAAGCCGAAGCGCTCCCGGAAGACACAAAATTGCAGTTGGAGAAGCTTGCGCCGCTCAATATCTTCCGAATGTTGTCGCATGCTCCTCACCTGTTGAAGCCCTTCGTCGGCATGGGCACAGCNTTTCTTCAGAATGGCAAACTGGATCCGGTGACGCGCGAATGCGTAATTCTTCGNGTNGGTTATCTCTCNNATGCGAANTACGAAACCACTCAGCACGAAGCGATCGGGCTTGCCGTTGGCATGGACGCAGATTTGATCGAGGCCGTCAAAGCGGGCCCATCCTCCGAGGGCCTCAGCCACGAACAGAAGCTCGCCCTGACCTTCACTGACCATCTCGTTACCCATCCACATCCCTCCGATGGAGCACTGAAACCGGTCCTCAAACATTTCGGAGCCGAGCNACTGGAAGAACTCGTCTTGCTGATCGGATACTACATGATGGTCTGCCGCTTCCTCGAGACATTTGGGGTCGAAGTCGAAGAGGGCGGCCCCAAAGGCACGGAAATCAAACTGGACTNACGCCCCCCAAGAAAAAAGGCCGCCCCGGATGGGACGGCCTTGTCTCGGTCTTGCCTGATGGGGGCAAGTCTTACTTTTTGATCGCGGAGACCACGCCGGCGCCGACGGTACGGCCACCTTCGCGGATCGCGAAGCGCAGGCCCTGGTCCATGGCGATTGGCTGGATCAGCTCGACGTCCATTTTGACGTTGTCGCCCGGCAGAACCATTTCCTTGTCGGCCGGCAGGGTCACAACACCCGTCACGTCCGTCGTACGGAAGTAGAATTGCGGACGATAGTTGGAGAAGAACGGCGTGTGACGGCCACCCTCTTCTTTCGTCAGGATGTAGGCTTCTGCCTCGAACGTGGTGTGCGGCGTGATGGAGCCTGGCTTACACAGGACCTGACCACGCTCAACGCCTTCACGGTCGATACCGCGCAGCAGCGCACCAATGTTGTCGCCAGCCTGGCCCTGGTCGAGCAGCTTGCGGAACATTTCAACGCCGGTACAGGTCGTTTTCACGGTGTCGCGGATACCGACGATCTCGATTTCCTCACCCACCTTGATGACGCCCTGCTCAACGCGGCCGGTCACAACCGTACCCCGGCCGGAGATCGAGAACACGTCCTCGACCGGCATCAGGAATGGCTTGTCCAGCGGACGCTCTGGCGTCGGGATGTAGTCGTCGACAGCCGCCATCAGCTCGAGAACTTTCTCTTTGCCGATATTGTCGTCGCGGCCTTCAACAGCTGCCAGCGCAGAGCCGGCTACGATCGGAATGTCGTCGCCCGGGAAGTCGTAGGAAGACAGCAATTCGCGAACTTCCATCTCGACCAGTTCGAGCAGCTCTTCATCGTCAACCTGGTCAACCTTGTTCAGGAAGACAACCAGGGCCGGCACGCCGACCTGACGCGCCAGCAGGATGTGCTCGCGGGTCTGTGGCATCGGGCCATCAGCCGCGTTCACAACCAGGATCGCGCCGTCCATCTGGGCAGCACCCGTGATCATGTTCTTGACGTAGTCAGCGTGTCCCGGGCAGTCCACGTGGGCGTAGTGACGGTTTTCCGTCTCGTATTCCACGTGCGCCGTGTTGATCGTGATGCCGCGGGCTTTCTCTTCCGGCGCGGAGTCGATGTCCTCATAGGACCGCTTCTCACCACCGCCCTGCTCTGCAAGCGTCATCGTGATCGCTGCTGTCAGCGTCGTCTTGCCGTGGTCAACGTGGCCAATCGTGCCGATGTTGACGTGCGGCTTGTTGCGTTCAAACTTTGCCTTGGCCATCGGGCCTCTCCTCAATTCTGTTTAGGTGTCCGGCCCGCCGGACGGGTTACGCGTTCAGGCTGGATAGCCCGTTAAACGCGCCTCATAGCCATCTGCGGCGCGGGTTTCAAGCTCGCAATTGCCAGTTCACTGCGGTCAGGTTTCCCGTCTTGCCCCGCTTGCAAAGCACGGATAAGCCGAAATCGACAAAATTCACGCAAGGACAATGACATGATCGATGACCTGACCCTGCACGCGGACCGTCTTGCTCGGACACCTTTGAAGAAACTCGCCGATGCTCGCGCAACCTCAAGCAGGTTGAACGCCTGCGGCTGGTCTATCGATTTATCTCGCCAGTTTCTTGACGCCGA
>NZ_NHCK01000101.1:0-10100 GCF_002172815.1 Hyphomonas sp. TMED31
GGAGACGTGTGGAACTATTCAACCGGCGAAACCAATCTGATTGGCATTCTCGTCTCGGAGGCGACCGGAAAGCCGCTCGCCACATACCTGTCTGAAAAGATCTGGGCGCCCTATGGGATGCAGCAAGATGCCTCATGGTTGCTGAGCCCGGATGGTCAGGAAATCAGCGGGTGCTGCATTCAGGCCGCCACAAGAGACTTTGCNCGGTTTGGCCAGTTCATTCTGGAGAATGGCACAATCGACGGCGTCTCTGTTGTGCCGGANGATTGGNTTGCCTCTGCCACGACATCCCGCGTTGCTACCGGCTATGACGGCGTGGCATATGGATATCAATGGTGGGTGTACGGAGAGGATGCCTTCGCTGCCATCGGGATCTTTGGCCAGGGAATCTACATCGATCGGAAGCGCAAACTGGTCATCGCATCAAACTCGAACTGGACGACGGCATTGGGCGGCAAGGACGGCGAAAACCTCAGACGCCACCAATTCTACATGGACATCACGCGCGCGATTGATGCCGAGCCGCCACGTTAGATTGCCCCCTCTGGGGTCCTGAGGCGCTTGTCCTTTCAGACAATGAGACCTCGACGTGTTTCCGACGTGATTAATTTTGGGGGGATTCTTCAAGCTACAGCGTTGTGTAAGTAGAGAGTTGAACCGTCTGTGAGTAAAATCCCGTCATGTATATGCCGAAAAGCAACGGTTCCGCGACGCAGTTTCACCCGGATTTCGTCAAGCGACTGATGCGCTATGTCCGTCGCAAATGCGGCGCACAGGCGGACCCGGACGACATATTACAGGAAACATTCTCCCGCGTTCTGACCCGTATGGCGGATGGTGGACTGTCCGCCGAGGAGCATGAACCCTATGCCTTCAGAGTCGCTTCAAATCTCATTATTGATGGTCACCGACGTAACCGCAGGGAGTATGTCGACTTACCGGAAGCCCTGTCATCTGACTCGCCAGGGCTCGAACGGATTACGGAAGCCAAGCGCGAACTGTCTGCCACGATGGAGGTTATCGATGCGATGCCGAAGCTGCGCCGGCAAGTGTTCATCATGGCCCGCGTCGAAGGCCATAGTCATGTCGAAATCTCCCAGAGCCTGGGCGTAAGCCGCAAAGCAATAGAAAAGCACATGTCCCGCGCGCTGGCAGATCTTGTGAAGGCGCGGCGGAAGTGGCGGGGAGAATCCGAACGAACCGGGGAGGTCCACACTCTTGGATAATGAGAACAATAAAAAGAACAATGGTTTGATTATGAACGACGATTTCGACACGGCGATGGATTGGGCTGCAAGATTGGCTCTTGGTGAGCTCAGCGTGCCTGATAGGCAGGCGCTGTCTGCGTGGCTGAACAGTCGTCCAGATCGTCAGGCCCTGATGGATGAAGCCGCCACCGCGTGGTCGGCGCCATCTGTCGAACTGGCTGCGAACATTGCGGCGCAGACGATCGAAAGACAGGATCGGTCATCGTCGAGGGAGCCTTCGTCGCGAGGGCTGTCAGCTTGGTGGAATCGAGCCCTCCCCATTGCCTCCATCGCGGGGGGAGCAGCGGTGGCTGCGGCGCTGGCTCTGGCATTCTACGTGCCAAGCCTCTCCGGAACGGACACTTCCACAGAACAGCTGGTCGTCGAAGCACCCCAGAGTGAAGACGTTCAAGAACAACTCGCTGACGGAAGCCTGATGCATCTGGCCCGCTCAAGCCGCGCGACCTTCAGCCAAAACCAGACTGAGCGGCGGGTAACTCTGGCGGCGGGTGAAGCTGTATTCGATGTCGCCACAGACCCCCAGCGTCCGTTCATCGTCGCTGCGGGTGACGCGAAGATCCGCGTGGTTGGCACATCATTCAATTTAAGCCGCTGGGATCAGGGCGTTCGTGTCACGGTATTCGAAGGAAAAGTCGAATTTGGCGACGAAAATGGCACGAATTCTGTCGACCTCGTCGGGGGGCAAGGCGCCCTGCTCCTTGCCGGAGACACTCTGACAACCTTTGCGTTCAACCCGGATGAGTATGTGGATTGGCGCTCTGGTTGGGTTGATGCAACGGATATGACACTGAGTGAAATCATCGCGAAGCTGGATCGTTACTCAGACACCACAATACTGTTGAAAAACCCGGATTTGGGACAGTCTCTTGTCAGTGGACGATTTAAACTGTCACAATCCAGCGCCACACTTGAAACGCTCGCGTTGCTTTATGAGTTGAATATTGAACACCAGTCAGGTCGAGTCGTGCTGTCCCAAGACTAGCACATCGCACGCAGCATTGACCGGCGCGGTGATTAGGTGGCCTGGTCGTGCATTTCACGCGTGCGTTTCTTGCTGGCGCAGCTTGCCTGATCGCCATGCACGCCAATGCGCAGGATAATGATGCGTANGATATCGCGATTNCTNNAGGNCCCCTCCAATCCGCTCTGACATCACTGTCGGAGCAAATCGAATTGCCAATTCTCGCTCGGTCNGCCGACTTGGCCGAACTGACAGTCCCGCAACTGGAAGGACAGTACTCCGCGGAGGAGGCACTCCGAAAATTGCTCGCCAGTTCCAATCTTGAGTTCAGGAAGGTTGGCGATGGGTTCGCAGTGGTCAAATCAGCCAGCGCACCAAGAGATTCAACCNAAGACATTCCCGCCGCCAAGAGGCCACGCGACGGAACTCTCAGACCGCCTGAAACAGACCCAGCNCCTTTGCTCAACCGTCCCGTCATCGTAACGGGATATCGCAGCGCAAATAGCGCAAGCCTTTGGGACAAGCGGCGCGCCCGAACGATTGTCGACGGCCTCAATCAGGATACAATCACGATGCTGCCCGACTTGGCCGTGTCGGACATTGCGCGTCGCATCCCCGGCGTGTCAGCCATCCCGGAATATGGGACAGCCACGACGCGACAGATTGAGAGCCGACAAAGCGTGGTCATTCGCGGCCTCGATGCGAACTACATTCAAACGACCATAGATGACCTTCCGTTCGCGACCGCAAGCGAAGACAACCGCGCCCCCAATCTGAGCTTGGTCCCCCCCACGGCAATCCGGCGGGTCGAAGCACTGAAAGTGCTGACAGCATCGGACGACCCCCACGGGCTGACAGGTCGGCTCAATCTGAAAACAGCATCCGCGTTTGATTTTGATGAACCGCGCTGGGCTGTAAGAGCCTCTCTGGGAAAGAACTCCACATCTGGAAATGGCCTGGATGATCAGGGGCTCAATCGCCGTATCGACGGCCTTCTCACCAGAACCGTTGGCGCGACAGATGCGATAGGACTGTCTGCAGCCGCATCATATGAACGTTTCTATTCGACAAGTTTCGACGAACGGCCCGGCGGTCAGGCAGATACGTACCTGTTCTATTCGCCTGATCCTCATGAACCGACACCTGTCCAATACTTCACCGCATCCAATGGATACCCGGCTCCAGGACGAAATCAGCTTTATCTGTTTGAAAGCAGTCAGGCGCGAGGGTCCGGGCTTCTCAAGCTGGAGTATGCGCCCGGCAGTTCAACCTATTTCTCACTTCTCGGTGGCGCATTTTGGCAAGAGGAGGAAGAGACCCGAAACGAACACCTGGTGGTTGTGGACAAAGATCAGCGTCCACTCGAGCAGACTGCAAGTTCAGGCGTCTGGACGAACGGCACGGTTGAAAGCGGATATGTCTACCAACCGGAAACAACCGTCACCGGATTATTGGCGGCTCACTTTAATCACCAACTATCTCGCCAAAGCTCAATCTCTATCGCAGGAACCGTATCGCGTTCCGATGTCGATGTGACGCGCAACATGTCGAAGTTCATTCGCGGCGCGACCCTGGGCGATACGGTTCGTAACGATCAGTTTGCCTATCAAGNTACANCATCTGGCGTGGTGCTCGATTTTCTTGAGCCTGACGCCATCAATGATCCATCCACCTATACATCATCCTATGTCCGCGCGCGCGACCAGGATATCCAACAGGATCTGGCGCACTTCACCGGCCGATACCGATTTGAACCTGACGATCATCCTATTGGGCTCGAGACCGGACTATCACTCACGGTTCAAGAGCGCGAGTTCGACCGGACCTATTTCGAAGGCGATGTGTTCGATACCACGAATTGCGTGGCTGCCGATATCCGTGACTGCCCCTTGGCGACATTCTCAAACTTTGTGGAAATGACGCGATTTTCCACAACAGATCCGGATGTCGACTTTCTTCTTGTGGATGATCAAACCGTTCGTCAGGCTTGGCTGGCGCAAGGGATGCCCCTCACAGTCGACCGGACCGCTAATTCACTGGATACCGATTACGAGCTTTTTGAAACCCTCTTCGGCGCTTATGCGAAACTGACCTATCAGCAAGGCCCTGTCTATGCAGAGGCCGGGGTGCGATATGATCTGGCTGACGCAGAGATTGACCTCTTCCTGCGCGATGTGCGCCTTGCTGGCGAGATGGATTCAGACCAATTCGTTCCGGCAACGCGTGCCTCCAGTTATCAAGACGTGCTGCCCTCTGCCCTTATCAAGATCGACGCAACGCCCGACATTCAGGTCCGGGCGGCCTATTCGCGGACAATCGGCCGCCCGAATGTGAAGGACCTCACAAGCAAGGAAGAAATCGGTATTCCGGAAAATGGTCTGGTGACCATCAAGCGCGGAAATCCGGATTTAACGCCACTCGCTTCTGACAATTTTGACCTGGCACTGGATTGGTATTTCGACGGCGGAGACAGTGCCATATCGGCGGCGGCGTTTTACAAGAATGTTGATGATCTGATCTTTCTCCAGACAACCCGCATTGACGATTACGAACTGGATGGAGAAAACTTCTCCGTGTCGATTGTGCAGCCGACCAACGCCAATTCTGCATCGCTCTACGGCCTTGAACTGTCAGCCACAAAAGATTTCAGTGACATGCTGCCCACTCCCTTTGATGGACTATCCCTCAAAGGCAACCTCACATGGATCGGCAGTGAATTGACCTTTCTGGATGCTCAGGGAGATTCCCGCGATACAGGAGGATGGGTGAACCAGCCGGAGTTTATCTTCAACGGTCAGGTCGCCTATGAATCTGGCCCCCTGGGGGTGAATGTCGCCTACAATCACGTCAGTGAATATCTATCGAATGTGCTCTCCGACACAGGTGATCTGCACGATACCTATGCGCAACCCCGAGGCGTTCTCGATTTTCAGGTTCGGTACGATTTCAACGATCACCTCACACTGATCGCCGAGGCAGAAAACGTGACTTCAGAAGACATCGTCTTTCACCGCCGATTTCCGTTTGGAGACTTGCTGGCCACACGTGTCGAACGCGGGCGAGTTCTATGGCTCGGGTTTAGACTACAGAATTAATTCTTATACTTTTCAAACCTCTGATGGGCGTCGCAAAAGCTTCGCAAAATTCCGTGTCGGGCTGATCATCTCTTCTCCGTTGTCTGTTTTGTAGCGCCCCTCGGCGTTGCACCAATCAGTTTCAAGGGGAAACCATGTCCACCAAATTGTTCGCGGGCGTCTCGCTCGCAGCCATCCTTGCCGTATCGGGAACGGCAATTGCGCAGGAAGTCGACTCGGACGCCAGCGCCACGGAAGCCAATGAAGACGCACGCACGCTGGAAACCGTCATCGTTAGTGGGTTTCGTCAGGCCAACTCGGCAGCTATCGCCGACAAGCGCTCAGCAAACGGAATTACCGACGGCATCAACCAGGATACAATCGGACTGCTGCCAGATCTGACCGTTGCAGACATCGCCCGCCGGATTCCAGGCGTAACATCCGTGTCGTCCACGGGCGTGGCAGGTCCCCGCTCGCAGTCCGCCTCAGAAAACATCGTTATTCGCGGTCTCGCTCCTGACTATAACCTATCGACATTTGATGGTGCGCCAATTGCGACGGCAAGTGAAAGCAATCGCGCCGCGAATCTCAGCCTGTTCCCGCCGGCAATCGTTGGACGCGTCGAGGCGATCAAGACGATATCAGCTGAGATGAACCCTCATGGCCTGTCTGGTCAATTGAACCTCGTTACGACATCGGCTTTCGACCGGGATGAGCCATTCGGAAATCTGCGGGTTTCGGTAGGTGAAAACTCGACCGCAGGGAAAGTTGTCGACGATCAAGGCGAGAACATTCGCGCCACTGGCCTCTACGCAACCAGCTTCGGGTCGCAGGATCAGTTCGGATTTGTCGCGGCGGGTTCATTTGAAAAATTCTACGCGACCACGCGCGCCGTTCGCCCAGGTGGTGAAAGCGGAACTTACTATTTTTACACGGATGACCCGGCCAGCAACGAAACCGTCGATTCATTCGCCGATTCCAATGGCTTTGCGGCCCCTCGCCGTAACCAGATCTATTTGTTCGAGAACGAACAGGAACGCGCCTCAGCTGTCGCCAAACTGGAATGGCGTCCTTCAGCCGCGACGTATGCTTCATTGTTCGGGGGGTGGTTCTACCAGGATGAACAGGAAGTTCGCCACGAACATCTGGCGATTTCCAACCAGGGCATCCGCCCTGAAAATCAGACTGAAAACACGGGCGACTGGACGCAAGGGCGTATCGAAGCCGGCTACGTTTATCAGCCAGAGGAAACGACTACGACTGCAATTACCGGCCGTTTGACTCACGACTTTTCAGAAGACAATGCAATCGATCTGACAGCATCGTTCTCGAGCGCCGAGGTCGATATCGTCCGGAACATGTCCAAGTTCCTGCCTGCCATGTCCGAAGACACAACCTTTTCCTACGACCAGTCGAGTGGGAATCCGCTTTTGACATTCGTGAACCCAGACTTGTCGAACGACCCGTCCATCTCTTCCAACTCCTACATTCGCGAACGCTATCAGGACATCAAACAGGACCTGATCTATCTCGATGGCGCCTGGATGCACAATTACGAAGAAGATGATCGCGGTTTTGGATACAAACTCGGTGGTTCCTTCGTAAACCGGTCCCATAGTTTTGACCGGGAATATATTGAAGGCGACGTGTTCAACACGGACGGATGCACAGAGGCCGACATTACCAATTGTCCGCTCGTCACGTTTGACCAGTATGTCGAAGATCCAACGTTCTCGACAACAGACCCGAATGTCCGCTTCTTCCTCGTGGACGACGCAGCACTGCGTGCGGACTGGATTGCTCAAGGCAAACCCCAGACCACGGACAGAACGGACAATTCGATCAATACGGACTATGAGATCGATGAAACGATCTACGCTTTCTACGCTCAGGCGGCCTATCAAACGGATCGACTCAAGGTGCATGCCGGCCTGCGCTACGACAAGACCGAGGCTGACGTTGATCTGTATATACGCGACGTCCGTCTGCCCAGCGATCCAGACTCGGCACAATTCGTCCCAGCCAAACGATCCTACGAATACGACTTCCTGCTTCCGTCGATCATTGCATCCTACGAAGCCACAGATGACGTACTCCTGCGCGCGGCCTACACCCGCACGATCGGGCGACCAAACTTCGAATATATCAAACGGGGTGAAGCCTACAGCGCCCCGGACGACACAGACCCAAGCGATCCTCGCATCTCGATTTCGCGTGGAAATCCGGATTTGAAACCACTCGTAAGTGATAATTTCGACATCTCTGCCGAATACTACTTCGACAATGGCGGCTCGCTTATTTCGATTGCCGGCTTCTACAAGGACGTCGACGATTTGATCTATATCGTTACCGAGGAAATTCCTGATTTTGAGTATGAAGGAAATCTGTATACGGCGACCGTCAACCAGCCTGTCAACGCAACGGGGGCATCTGTCTACGGAGTCGAATTCGGTCTTCGGAAAGACTTCGCAGATCTTCTGCCCGCCCCCTTTGACGGATTTGTGTTTGACGCAAACGCCACCTGGATTGGAAGCGAGTTCACTTACATCAACGCCGAAGGCGATGAGCGCGACCCAGGCGGCTGGGTCAACCAACCAGAGCTCATGCTGAATGCTCAACTCTCATACGAATACGGTCCGTTCGGAGCCAAGATTGCCTACAGCTGGGTTGACGAATATTTGTCAAACATTCTTGCCGACAGCGGTGACGTCTACGACGTCTACGCCCAACCGAATGGCGTGATCGATATGCAGGCTCGGTATGAGTTGACAGACCGGATCACAATTCTGGGTGAAGTGCAGAACGTCACGGAAGAGAAACTTGAGTTCAATCGCCGATTCCCCACTGGCGATTTGTTGAGCGGAAATACTCAGCGCGGCCGCGTGGTCTGGCTCGGTGTGAATTTCCAATACTAATCACCTGAAAAGGTGATTGTGCGCTGTCGGATGCCCCACCCCGCATTCGGCAGCGCATTTTTACAGCAAGGATTTTCCATGAAACATTTCACTTTTGCTCTCTCGACGCTCGCCTTGGCCTTGGGTGCCTGCTCCACAAACTCACCAGACACACGCCCTTCAGTTTCGCCATTCGATCTGCCTCCACATCTCGCCAGGACTGTCGAAATAGCGCACGACCCCACTGACCCCTACGTGCTGATTGAGGCGCATCGGGGGTGTTTCTCAGCCGAACGCCCAGAGAATACATTGCCATCCCTTGAGCATTGCATCACCATTGGGGCTGACTGGATCGAAATAGATGTTGCGCTCACGAAGGACAAACAACTTGTTCTCATGCACGACAAGACTCTTGATCGCACAACGACTTTGAGCGGAAAGACGACTCAATACACGCTCGCGGAAATTACCAACGCAACAATCCTGGACGATGCGGGAAACCCGNCAAACCTCACGCCTCCGTCGCTCTCCGATGCGCTCGACCTNATGGCAAATCGCATCATGTTCCGGCTGGACCTGAAATGCGGCAACGGGTGCCTTGATCANGTNTACGACATGGTCGAGGCAAAAGGTCTGCTCGATCAGGCCGTCGTACCGGAAAGAGCGCGCCGTCGATTGATTTCGGCCGGCCTGACCGACGATCAGATCATTGTCGTCGGTGCCAACATCGAAGCCATTGGCTCACCGGACCAGATACCGGCCCATGTCGACCATGTTCAGGTGAAGGATTTCAAAGCCGACAATCCTCCGATCGAGTTGATGGCCCAGTTTGAACCCGAAACCAGAATGATCGCTTTTCCGTATAGTGATGACCGCTCGGGTGGTCATGGCGACAAGGCTTCTGAAAGCGATCCCGATTCGGGCTGGGGTTGGCTGGTCGATCACGGCATAGACATGTTCCTGACCGACCACCCAGACGCCGCCATCGCGTATTTGGAATCCCGTGGTCTTCGTAACCGCGAAGCTATCTCCTCGACAAATTAGGCGGTGAAAGGACCCAACCTCCCAATTCCCGCGTCAAATACCATCAGAAAGCCACCACTCTGAACGCGGAAAGACCGCGCAGACTTCTCTGCGCTCAGGCTGCTTACCTCGGGCGAGGCCGTTTAAACCTTGCCCGAGGTTCAGCATAACTGACCTGGAGTTACTCAGCGCCATCGAGACGGCCCACACAGACCGTGACCGGCCCGACTGTCAGAATGAAATCATTCCCACTCAATCGTTCCGGGTGGCTTCGAGGTGACGTCGTAGACGACGCGGTTGACGCCTTTTACCTCGTTGATAATGCGCGTGGCCACGCGGCCGAGGAAGTCGTGTTCGAACGGGTAATAGTCCGCCGTCATACCATCGGTTGAGGTCACGGCGCGCAGGGCGAGCACGGCTTCATAAGTACGCTCGTCGCCCATCACGCCGACCGTGTTCACCGGCAACAGAACGCTGAAGGCCTGCCAGATTTCATCATAGAGCCCGGCCTTGCGAATTTCGTCGATATAGATCGCATCCGCCTTGCGCAGCGTATCGGCCTTCTCTCGTGTGATCTCACCCGGAATGCGGATGGCAAGGCCCGGTCCCGGGAATGGATGCCGCCCGATAAAGCTTTCCGGCAGCCCAAGCTCGCGGCCCAGCGCGCGCACTTCATCCTTGAACAATTCACGCAGCGGCTCGACCAGCTTCATGTTCATGCGCTCAGGCAGACCGCCCACATTGTGGTGGCTCTTGATCGTGACACTTGGCCCGCCCAGGGCCGACACGCTCTCAATGACATCTGGGTACAGAGTGCCCTGCGCCAGGAAGTCCGCCCCGCCGATCTTCTTTGCCTCTTCCTCGAACACGTCGATGAACA
>NZ_NHCK01000003.1:0-16794 GCF_002172815.1 Hyphomonas sp. TMED31
TCTGGCAGCTGGTCTTTTTTACGGTGGGCGTGCCGGGACTGCTGCTATGTGCGGTATTCTTCCTCACAACCCGGGGGCCGGGGCGTCATTCAGCCGAGACGTCGACCACGCAGCCGCTCGGTGAAGTGATCGCATATTTCCGGCATCGATGGCGGTTGTATCTTGGTCTGTTTCTGGGCGCGGGCGGGGTCAATCTGATCGTGTTCGCGTACGGCGCATGGGCACCTGAGCTTTTCAGGCGCACCTATGGCTGGAGCATAAGCCAGGCCGGGTTTGCCTTCGGGGCGACCGGAATCATCGCAGCCGCCGCAGGCACAATAACCTTCACCATGCTGGCAGAATTCCTTCGAAAGCGGGGACGGCGCGATGGCCTCGTGCTTGCCGCACTGCTGGCCTCATTGACTGGTTGTACAGCCGCCATTGCCGCGCCGCTGGCACCTGAGGCGTCGCAGGCGCTTATCGGCATTGCCATCATGATCTTCGCCCTGTCTGGCTGCAGCAATCTGGCCGTCGTGTCGGTCCAGTTCATCGCGCCTGGCGAGATACGGGCGACGGCCATTGCGCTCCTCTTCATGTGCACGACCATGATTGGTCTCGGGCTCGGACCACCCGTCGTCGCTATGCTCTCCGAAGGCGTGTTCTCCGGAACCGGCGGACTGGCACCCGCCCTATCCTTGCTCGCGGGCATGACGCTGCCTCTGTCTGCCGGCCTGGTCATGTGGTCACGCCAGCCTTACATTCAGCAGGTTTCCAGGCCGGAACAATGGGTCAGGATACGCGGCTCTGGTTGCCAGCTTCGCACAGGCTCAGGAACTTGCTCCGTTTACAAATGACCGATTGATTCTCGCAACGGATTCCAGAAGTTTCGGAACCAGCTGACTGCGCATTTCATCCACACTGAACCGGACAGATGGACAACACGCATTCAGCGCTGCAATGACGCGATTGTTCACATCGCGTATTGGCACTGAAAGCGATCGGACACCTGGCTCCAATTCTTCATCGACTAGGGAGTATCCAAGTTGCCGCGTCTCATGGATAATCTCCCGCAGTTTGACTTTTGACACCACCGTCTTTGATTGGAATTGCTGCAGATCTACGCGCGCAAGATATTGCTCGAGCGCTTCTTCTGGCTCGTATGCAAGCAGCACGCGACCGGTAGAGACAGCATAGGCCGGCAAGCGCTTTCCAATATTGTAACTGACCGACATCACCCGGTCCGGCGTGGACCTTGCAAGATAGGTGACATCATCCCCGGTCAGCACTGCCGCAAAGATGGATTCCTGAGTGGATTGCGTCAGCTCATTCATGACTGGCTGCACCACATCCAAAATCCCGACTGACGATAGTGCGGAGTATCCGAGTTGCAGCACTTTGGGGCGAAGCGAGAACACCCGGTCCGTTTTCTCCGCATACCCCTCCTTTACAAGCGTCAGCAATATCCGCCGCGCTGAGGCCCGCGTCATGCCGGTCGCGTTCGCCACATCGCTGAGAGTCATCTTAGGGGTGTAACGCGTGAAGGCGCAGATTACGTCCAGGCCCCGCGCAAGGGTCGCCACATAGTCGCGGTCACTATCCTCGACATGCTCTTCCATATTTTCCGGCACGATGCCTCCCTCCCCACCTGAACCCGATGGCAAATTAGTGTTGGCGCGCAGCGAAGGTTACGCCTCAACGGTTAAAGACTAAAATATGTCACTGATATTGCAAACAATTCTGCCGCATCAGATGCGATTTGTGCGCGCCGGATTTAATACCTTCCCGATTTGGCTCAGAGCTGGAACCAGGACGCGATGAAGGTGAGGGCCCGAACATCGCGCCCTCACCCGATTCAATTCAGTCCGCCGCCAGCATCAGAATTTGACGTTCACGCCGGCGAAAATGTATCGGCCAAGTGCGTCATAGGCCTGCGGGAATGTATTTCCGTTGCCAAACGAACCGCCAGCTGAGCCGACATTCGTGCTGACCGGCGGGTTCTTGTCGAACACATTGTTCACACCAAACCGCACTCCGACACCGTCCCGAACAGTCGCCCGGAGGGAAAGGTCGAGATAATCACGCGCGTCCAATACCGTGTTGGCATTGCTCGCAGTCGATCCGATAAGGTCGACCGATCCGATGTGTCGCCAGGTTGCACGAGCGGTCAGATCGCCCCACGGTGTCGTCCATGTCACCGGGATATTGTGCCGGTATTCCGGCTTGGACGTGCCGCAAGATGCATTGGTGGACGCAAAATACCCCGCACATTCAATGATATCCAGGCCCGGCAGCGGCTCCTTGTCGAGCGAGTGCAGGAAGGTTGCCAGATAATCCACACGCAGCGACCCGTACGATCCGATGTCGAAGGCATAGTTCGCGGAAACATCAATCCCGGACGTTTCCAGCGAGCCCGTATTGAGTTTCGTGGCAATCACGAACGCATCCTCACTCGCCCAGAGCTCACCATTCGAGCCCCGATTGATAAGGCCACAGAAGAATTCATCTGCGGTCGTGAGACACTGATTGAGCGCCTGCTCCTCAGGGACGCTCCCGATGAAGTCTTCAACCTTGATGCTGAAATAGTCGACAGACACGTTCAGCCCGGGAATGAAGCCGGGAGATGCGACCATACCGATCGTGTAAGTATCCGAGCTTTCCACATCGAGATCCGGATTGCCGCCGCTGATATTCCGGAACTGGGCCGCAGGGTTATCAGCTATGTTGCCATATTGGGCGGCGGTAACGCCTGTGCGCGCGCATTCTTCAAACGTACGCGCCGGGTTGGCGCCTGCGCAAGGATCATACAAGCCATTCGCGTTCACCGGTAGGGTAAACTCGAATGGCGATTGCGGCGCATAGAGTTCAATCGGATTCGGCGAGCGGGTCGCGCGCTGATACTGCGCCCGGAAGCGATAATCGGAAACCGGCGCGTAAGTCAGACCCAACGCGTATGTGCTTTGGGTTCCCGTCGTCTCATAGTAATCAGAGAAACGATACGCACCATTGATCGCAAGCTCCTCGATTCCGGGACGGCTTTCGACCAGTGGCACCTGCACTTCGGTGAAGAACTCGTAAACGCTGATACCACCCTCGACGTCAGCGCGGGCTGTGCCGAGCTTGCCTTCGCGGGTCAGGGCGTCATTGGTCTGCACGAGATACTCATCACGGTATTCTGCGCCGAATACGGTTTGAATCCCTGTTTCCGCCCAAGGCATCACCAGGCCATACTCGGTCAGATCACCTGTCAGCACGGCGCTGTAGATCTCTTGGGTCACCTCGCCTTCCCGGAACCCCGGGGTCTGAACGTAATCCAGTGCTTCCTGGGTTACGCCGCCAAGCTCAAACACATTGTACGGGACACAGCTCGGATCGGTTCCATCAATGGCCACCTGACAGGCTGGCGCTCCGGTATCCGGATCAATCCTGACTTCCAGCGCATTCGCAACCTTGTCCAGATTGAAGAAATTTGCCGCGCTGTCGGAGTACATGACTTTCGAGTACTGACCGTACACATCGTATGACCAAGCACTGCCCAGGTCTCCGCGGAATCCTCCAAGCACTTTGAAGGATGTGTGCTCGGTTTCGTTCTGACGACCCCCTCCCTCGACATTGCGGCGGCCGATCTGAAGGGGGGCGACACGATCTTCGAGGTCAGCGGCCGTCGGGCTGTACCCATTATTCAGGCAGATCACCTGGACCATCTCGTCCGTCAGGAACGGATTGTCGCAATTGATTGTCTTGGTCTGAAAGAAGTTTCCAGCCGGTGCAATTTGCGCCGTCGTGAGATCATTGGTGAAAGCGAATGATCCGTAAAGCTCAACCGCATCGGTGAGGTCATAGTGCCCCATCGCGCCAAATGAAAATCGTTCGTTGGGGCGAATAAAGTGATTCAATGGCGCATAGTTGTAGGTATCCGTGTCCGGATTGTAATCCCGAATGCCGCCCCCTTCGGCGAGCGTGAAGGAGAATGGGACGTCCCCGCCCCCGAAGCTTGTGAACTGCCCTGGATTGGTGGTGCCTGAGCCGCCGCAGGTAAACATGTCGTTGCTGTAGCCCAAAGCACACGCACTGCTGACGCGCTCTCCCTGCAGGACTTCATTCTGCTTCTTCCAATTGAAGTAACCAGTAATGTTGCCGCGACCGTCATCGCCATTCAAACCAAATACAAGATTCACATCAATGGACTCACCATCCATTGTTGACCCCGGAATCGGCTGGTCATAAGCTCGCAGCGTTTGCTCTATCCGATTGTTGCTGTTTGCAGTCTGGAAGGCGCCAATTTGCACATCGGCCATCACTCCCTCGAAATCATCCTTCATGATGAAGTTCACAACACCGGCGACAGCATCCGCGCCATAAACCGCCGAAGCTCCACCTGTCAGCACCTCAACGCGCTCTACCAGCATTGACGGGATCTGGTTCAGGTCTGCAGGAGCAGACACAGGAGAGCCATATGGCATCCGGCGTCCGTCGACGAGGACGAGAGTCCGCTCAGCGCCCAGACCGCGCAAGTCGACATTTGCCGTTCCCGCCGCCTCGTTGGCACGCCCCGCGCCTTCTGATGGCGAGACTTGCGGAAGCGTATTGAGCATATCCTCTACACGCACCGTGCCGCGCGCCTGGATCTGATCGGCCCCAACCGTGGTGACCGGGCTCGGAGACACGAGATTTGCGTTCTTGATGCGAGAGCCGGTAACGATGATCGTCTGCTCGACCTTGCTCGCCTCAGCCTCGGCTTCTACTCGCTCGACTCCCTCCTGAGCGAAGGCCTGCATGGACCCCGTCGCCAAGACCACGGCGATGGGGGCAGAAGCCGCCCCGAGGAAAAATTGTCGCTTGAAGTGCGCTTTCTTATCACGCGAATTCTGATTAAGTTTATTGAACATGATGACCCCCATAGTCTTCACTTGTGTGCGTTTTACGAACTTTGTGCGTTATGCGTACTTTTAGTTCGACATCACGTTCACATCATTGTCACAGGTCGTGTCAACCGAAATCGCCGATAACAACCACATTTTGTAGGCTTCACCACCAATTACGATGGACTTGCCCGGTGCTCAGGCACCCATAGCCCAAGAATGAACCACCCCAATCCTCCACAATCTAAATATCGCACTTTTGGTCGCTATTCGCACTTTTTTGTTGACATAGGCAGGCGCCCCGCCTGTAAAGTCGCACCAGGGAAGAGGGCGGATCGAATTCCGATTTAACTCCGCGCACAGAATTATGAGAGGACACTCCGTGACTTTAAAGAACCTTGCCGGCTCCGTCGGTTTCGCTGCCTTGATCGCCGCCACCAGCGGCATGGCACACGCCGATTCGTTTGAGATCCAATTGTCCGATACAGCCGTGACCGAGGCGCATGATGGTCGCGTCCTTCTCATCATCACGCCTGACGGAGAAAAGGAGCCGCGGTTCCAGGTAAAGCAGTCCTATGACGCGCCACAGATTTTCGGTGTCAATGTAAACAGCCTTCAACCCGGCGGGTCTGTCGAGATCGGCACGGGCGTCCTCGGTTTTCCAGCCGAAGACATTAAGGGTGTCCCGGCCGGTGATTACTACGTGCAGGCCGTCCTGCACAAATATGACACGTTCAACCTCTCAAACGGAAAAACCGTGAAGCTTCCGGCAGCGCGCGGCGCCGGCCAGAACTGGAGACTTGAACCCGGCAATGTGATCAGCAAGCCAAGAAAGGTCAGCTTTGACCCTGAAGGAAGCGATACCATTTCGATTTCATTGAACGAGGTGTTGCCGGAAATCGAAGAACCTCAGGACACGAAATATATTCGTCACTTCAAGATTCGCAGCGACAAGCTGTCAAACTTTTGGGGAACTGATGTCTTCATCCGCGGTCATGTGCTTGTGCCGGAGGGGTTCGATGACCATCCGGAAGCCGAATACCCGCTCATCATTTTCCACGGCCACTTCCCGGCTGATTTCGGAGGCTTCCGCACATCCCCACCGGACCCGGACCTGGAATGCGAGTACAGCGAACGCTTNGATGAGCCNTGCTACAATCGTATCGAACAGCAGGAGGCATACGATTTCTACAAGAAATGGACATCCGACGACTTCCCACGCATGCTGATTGTGGAAATCGACCATTCCAATCCGTACTATGATGACAGCTACGCGGTGAACTCCGCGAACATCGGCCCCTATGGGGATGCCATCACCTATGAATTCGTGCCAGCTCTGGAAGAGAAATTTCGCGGTCTTGGCGAAGGCTGGTCACGCTTCGTCTACGGTGGGTCGACAGGCGGGTGGGAAGCCCTGGCCGTTCAGGTCAAGTATCCAGACGAGTATAATGGCGCCTTTGCAGCCTGCCCCGATCCGATCGATTTCCGCCAATTCATGTTGACGGACATATATGAAGAGGAGAATGCCTACTACAATTTCGGACCGTTCGGAAAAGTGGCGAAGCCGGGCAAACGCAACTATCTCGGTCAAGTCCCGTACACGGTGGAAATGGAGAATCGCTGGGAACTTGTTCTGGGTGACAAAACCCGATCCGGCGCCCAATGGGATGTCTGGGAGGCCGTGTATTCCCCCAATGGGGACGATGGATACCCACAGCGCATCTGGGACAAACGCACAGGCGAGATCAATCACGACGTCGCAGAGTATTGGCGCGAGAACTATGACCTCCGATACATCTTGGAGCGTGACTGGGCAGAGATTGGCCCGAAACTGCAAGGCAAGATCCATATCTATACCGGCGACATGGACAATTTTTACCTCAACAATGCCGTCTATCTGATGGAAGACTTCCTCAACAAAACCGATCCGCCCTATCAGGGCGAGGTGACATATGGCGACCGCGACGAGCATTGCTGGAACGGCGATCCAGATCTTCCAAACGCGGTCTCACGTCTGCGCTACAATTGGATGTATGTGCCGAAAATCCTCAAACGGATNGAAGATTCGGCGCCAGACGGCGCGGATCTCGAAAGCTGGCGCTACTAGACGCGCTGCTCCTTGCGACACCTTCCGGACGCCATGTCAGCGGGCCGGGAGGTGATCTGCCCCAGAACAGACCGATANGAGGACATCATGAAACTCATCACCAGACTTGCTGCTGCAGCTTGTATGTCAACGATTGCATGGGGCATGNCCGCGCCTGTTGTGCNCGCTGACACGGCTGAGGTCGAAATCGAAAGCTCCGACTTCACGCTCGCCCGGAGCATATTGGAAGACATTCTAAAACTTCGCACCGTCAAGGGTTTCGCACAAACCAAACCACAAGCGGAGCTTCTTGCCGACCGTCTGCGCGCAGGCGGGTTCCGTGACGAAGACATCGACATCCCAACGCTGCAGATCGATGGCGAGACCGTCGCCAGCCTGGTCGTGCGCTACAAGGGACCCGCCGGATCGACCAAGCGCCCCATCGCGCTGATCGCACATATGGATGTGGTCGATGCCTCCGCAGATTTGTGGCAAACCGACCCTTACGTCCCGGTCGAAAAGGATGGCTATATCTATGCCCGCGGCTCGGTCGACAACAAGGCGGGGGTCGCGCTTCTGGTCACGACATTCATCCGCCTGAAGCGGGAGGGATTCCAGCCTGACCGGGACCTCGTCATTGCCTTTTCCGGTGATGAAGAAACCGGAATGAATACGACGCGACTTTTGACGACCCATCCTTGGGTGGAGAATGCTGAGTACGCATTGAATTCTGACGCAGGAGTCGGATCCGTTGACGCAAATGGCGACAATCCAGCCTTCTCCATCCAGTCTGCCGAGAAGACCTATGCAACGTTTCACATCACGGCTGCAAACAAGGGAGGGCACAGCTCTGCGCCACGCGCAGACAACGCCCTGTTCGATATTGCAGATGCGATTACCCGAATCCGTTCCCTCAAATTTCCTGTCGGACTCAACGACATCTCTCGGCAAATGGCTCTGGATCTCGCAGAAACCGAAGGAGGCGAATTCGGTCGGGCCCTTGAAACCCTGACACGAGATCCATCGAATGCGGAAGCCCGGGCCATTGTGGATGCGTCTTCCGTCAGCACGCATTTCATTTCAACGACTTGTGTGCCGACCATGCTGGCAGCCGGAACTGCAGAGAATGCACTCCCGCAGCAGGCCCGCCTGACCGTGAACTGCCGCATCCTGCCAGGCACGTCTGTCGCGGATGTCCAGAAGACTCTGACCGATGTGATAGACAATTCAGCCCTGTCCATTGAGGTGCTCGGCGNCCCGGTTGAAAGCCCGGTGTCACCGATAAATGAACCCCTCTTTGAATCCTTGCGTAACGCCATTGAAGTTGTCCAGCCGGGNGCGATTGTGAAGCCTTCCATGTCGTCNGGCGGAACCGATGGCCGGGAGTTCAGGTCGGCAGGCATTCCGACCTACGGTGCCGGTGCAATCACGCTCGTGCGTCCGGATGACTTCCGCGCGCACGGCATCGATGAGCGTCTTCCGATCAAATCCTATTTCGATCAGCTGATCTTCTGGGATGTTCTGCTCAAGGACCTCGCAGGAGGTCAGGGCTGATGCGAAACATGGCCTCCCCCCCGCTTAACCGCCGCAGTTTCCTTGTTGCTACGGGCGGCACCGCGCTGATGGCGTCAACCGCGGCGCAGTCAGCGTGTGCTCACACCGAGCCGAACCCCGATCCCATCAAACGCGCGGACCCGATCAGCCCGACCGAACGCGCATCGAGATTGGCCCGCCTTCAACAATTGATGCGTGAGCAAGGCATTGGGGCCACCCTCATCGAAGCAGGCGCGTCGCTGTTCTATTTCACCGGGGTGAATTGGTGGCGAAGCGAACGACTGACTGCGGCCCTGATTCCGGCAGAGGGCGAGATTTGTATTGTGACGCCCGAATTTGAAGAACCCTCGATCCGCGAAATGCTTGTGGTCCCGGGAGACGTTCGTATCTGGAACGAACACCAGGATCCCCACAAGCTCGTTGCAGGATGGATTCAGGAACAGAAACTCGGGGATCGCCCGGTCGCGATCGAAGAGACCGTCCGGTATTTCGCCGTAGACGGACTTCAGAGCGCACTTCCCTCGCTCAACCTCGTATCCGCTACTACCCTGGTCAGCGCCTGCCGCATGATCAAGACGGCTCCGGAACTGGCCTTGCTGCAAGAGGCAGCGGATATCGTCGATACGTCCTATCGCAGCATTGCCGGCAAGATCGAAGCTGGAATGGATGGTCAGGACATCTTCATGATCATGAGCGCGGCGATCACAGAACATGGCGGCACCGCCCCGTCGGGCGGCGTCCAGATCAATGAAGGATCGGCCTTGCCTCACGGATCGAAGTTTCGGGAAACCGTGAAACCCGGTTCGGTCGTTCTCATGGATTGCGGCTGCAGGGTCGACGGCTACTACGCGGATATATCTCGGACCTTCGTTTACGGCGAACCGACGAAAAAGCACCGGGACGTGTACAGACAGGTTCGCATGGGACAGGAGGCGGCCATGATGGCTGCGCAGATCGGCACCCCCGCCGGCGCCGTGGACGATGCTGTGCGCGCGCTATATGAAAGCCTTGGCTACGGCCCCGGCTATGCGACCCCCGGCCTGCCACACAGAACCGGACACGGCATCGGCCTCGACATCCATGAGCCGATCAACCTTGTTCATGGTGAACGGACACCACTCGCTGCGGGCATGTGCTTCTCCAATGAACCCGGTCTCTACATACCGGGCTCATTTGGCGTCCGCATCGAAGACTGCTTCTATATGAGCCAGCACGGCCCAGTCTATTTCACCCAACCCCCGAACACTCTCGACGCCCCTTTCGGCTGATCCCTTGAAGGAGATTCACAATGCGCAATTTGATCTACGGACTGTCTGCCCTCGCCCTTTTGTCAGGTGGCACAGCGGCGGCCGACGAGCCCACCCAGGGTGAAGTCAGTCTTTCCCCAGCAACTCCGGAAATCCTGTCCCTTCGCGAACGTGCCAAGCTGCACGATGAATGGCTTGGCGAACGCCTCGACACGGTCGTTCCAGAACTCATGCGTGAAAACGGAATAGATATGTGGGTGCTCGTGGCCCGAGAATATCTTGAAGATCCCGTTGTTGATACGATGCTCAACGCAACGAGCCTGCACGCGCGCCGCCGGACCATCCTTGTTTTCAATGATCCGGGCGAAGGCCAGGACATTGAACGCCTGACAGTCAGCCGTTACGGCCTTGGCGGCTTCTTCGAACCAGCCTGGGTACCGGAAGACGGCGATGACCAATGGGAACGCTTCGCGGAAATTGTCGCCGAGCGCGACCCTAAGAATATTGCGATAAATGTGTCGTCGGTGTCTGCCTTTGCTGACGGCCTTACCAGCAGCCAGTATACGGATCTCTATAACGCGCTCGATCCGGTGTATCAGGCACGTCTTGTCTCAGGCTTCGATCTGGCAATCGGCTGGCTCGAAACGCGTATTCCGGCCGAAATGGAATATTATGACGACATTGTGCGCACGGCTCACAGCATCATTGGCGAAGCCTTCTCCAACAAGGTGATCACGCCCGGCATTACGACAACTGACGACGTCGTTTGGTGGACTCGACAGAAGACGGCAGATCTCGGCATCGACTCCTGGTTTCACAATTCTGTCCATATATTCCGTGAAGGCGAAGATGAGGAATTGATGGGCGATGCGATCATTCAGGAAGGAGACCTTCTCTGGATTGATCTTGGCATCGTTTACATGGGCCTGAGCACTGACACGCAACATCTGGCCTATGTCCTGAAAGAGGGCGAGACCGATGCCCCNGAAGGGCTGAAAGCCGGTCTTCGCGCGAGCAATGACGTGCAGGATGCGCTTACATCATCCTTTGTGACCGGGCTTTCCGGGAACGAGATTCTGAAAAATGCCCGAGAGAAGGCAATCGCCCANGGCCTTGAGCCCAGCATCTACACTCACCCCCTNGGCAATCACGGCCATGGNGCTGGTCCTTCNATNGGATTCTGGGACAATCAAGGNCCNACNGAGAAAGGTGAGTATCGCCTGCGCCCGAACACGGCCTGGTCAATCGAATTGTATGCCAAGACCGCTGTCCCTGAATGGGGTGGCCAGGAAATTACCTTCCGGACGGAAGAAGATGCATTCTTTGACGGCGAGACCGTTCGCTACATTGATGGGCGCCAAACACGGCTTCACCTCATCGGCAGCGCCACCGACTGATTCCTCCCTTCATCCCGCTCACCGGATGAACCTCCGGCCGGGCTCGCAACCTGGTCCCCTTCAGGATTGCACATGCCCGGCCGGTAATTTCTGCAAGCTACCCCCCACTTTGAGGGAGTATTCTGTTCAGCGAAGTGCTGAGCAGAAACTGCACGCTTGTGCCATTGGGCATCATTGTGTCATCTAACGCATTCAACACGTTGGATACTGCANNTGNACATGCCAGATCTCACAGCTGATAGCGGGATAGTTCGGCGCAAACNGCTGACAATCCGACAAGTAANCTACAGTCGCCTTCCTCTCGCTGGAAGGATGATACGCTGAACATGGCAGATTACCGGTTTCCAAAGGAAACAGAGCTGCCCCGGAACGGGTTGAGCGCCCAAGCTGACGCAACGTCACACAATGAACCGCCCCTCGGGCGCCAACTGAACAACGTCCCTGGACCGGCTCAGGTTTGGCGCGCCTGGTGGACTGTCGGTCTTCTGTCCAGCCTTTACATTATTTCCTATATCGACCGGATCATTCCAAGTTTGCTCGTGGGGCCATTGAAAGCCGCTTTTAACGTCGGCGATGCGCACATCGGCTTGCTGTTCGGGGCGGCGTTTGCCGTCTTCTATGGCTTTCTCGGCCTGCCGGCGGCNAGATTGGCGGACCGGGGCAATCGAAAGAAATTGATCCTGGCCGGTGTGGCAATCTGGAGCCTCTGCACGATAGGGTCCGGTCTCGCAGGCACGTTCATTGCGCTCGTGTTGCTCCGCATGGGCGTTGCGATCGGGGAAGCTGTCCTGTCACCGGCGGCCTATTCGATGATTGGCAGCATGTTCACACCGGAGCGCAGGTTTTTGCCGTCGGCCATCTACGCGGCATCTGGAAATGTGGGAACCTATGGCGCCTATATCGCCGGAGCGAGCGTNCTCGGATGGGCGGCCTCGGATGGGTCGGTTTTCTTCGACCGTTTCAGCGTGTGGCAGGTGGTATTCTTTTGCGTTGGCGTACCGGGACTCTTGATCGGCATCCTATTTTTCGCAACCACATTTGAGCCTGTACGTGACGGAGACGAGACCACTGAGGCGTCAGGCCTGTCGCAGGTTACCCGCTTTTTCTTCCAGCATACCCATCTTTTTGGCGGCCTGTTCCTGGGAGCCAGCCTCATTACNATTGTCATTTTCGCCTTCGGCGCCTGGGTCCCGGAATACCTGCATCGCTCTCAAGGCTGGTCCGTCGAGCAGGCGGGACTGTCCTATGGAATTACCGGTCTGTGCTGCAGCGTAATTGGGACGCTGGCCTTCTCGAGCCTGGCTGAGAGCCTCACCCGAAACGGCATCCGCGATGGCTTGGTCCTTGTCGCAAGTGCTGGCGCGGCGCTTGGCTGTGCTGCGGCTGGCCTTGCCGCGATCCAGACAAACGGGATTGGCGCACTGATCTGTCTTGGTNTCATGGTGTTTTGTTTGACGGGTTGCAGTAATCTAATCGTCATCTCCAATCAATTCACCGTTCCAGCCAGATTTCGCGCTACAGCGATTGCCATCATGTTCATGTGCACAATCCTCATCGGTCTCGGATTGGGCCCGCCCCTCGTGGCTTGGTTGTCGTCGATATCGGCCAATCCCNCCGATTTGGGGCCGGCTCTGGCAATCATCTCGTTCGCCGTGCTCGTTCCCGCGACTGCCCTCATCTATGTCACACGCAAGCATTATGCGACGCAGCTCGAACGCGGTGTTGTTGACTAAACAACCATGTGCACGCGACGGGAAGGCCTCGGACCGGGTGGATCTGTCGGATGCTTCGGGCTCGCACAGAAAAGCGCGTCAGCCTGGTCTCAAATCAGCCTTGCGGATTTTGGCAGCGCTGCGGTTCCGGTATCAGCACGCCGGCCTGTCCGGCCCGGCTTCTTGATCGTTGCGTGCCCTCAATCTTGAGAGCCAGGCTGTTCCAGAGGGCGGCGTCGGCTTCTGCCAAACTGTTGCGGCGCATCATGGCCAGTTCGAGAGACTGGGTGCGCAAGGCGATCTGGATCAGGCCGCGTCTGTCGACGTCTTTGAAGCGAGCCGGAACCCGCCTCACATAGTGCCACCAACCGCCGCGATCCTTTAGAAATCTTGATCCGAGTGAGAAATGCTTCATCGCCGTTTGTAGTGCAAAAAAGTTTTGCATTTTGTGGTGCACGACCGGCGGAAAGGCGTGGAAGACCCGCAGATTCTCCAAGACTTTCAATGATTTCAAGGGATTTGGCAGTCGCCATCTGAAGAGAAATGGCGCGAGTGACGGGGCTCGAACCCGCGACCTCCGGCGTGACAGGCCGGCACTCTAACCAGCTGAGCTACACCCGCGCATTTCCTTGCCGCAATCCGGCGAGCCGCTTCTCTATTAGACCCCGGATGGCCGGTCAAGCGGGGAACTTCACGCGAATTTGTACTTTTCTGTATAAAGGTGTCATTCCCCGGCCATATTCCCATGAACCCCTGCCGCTCCACTATTGAGGCTCCCCCATGAAACGCGTTCTTGTCATCCTCTCCGGCGTCCTACTCCTGCTGATAATTGCTGCATTTTCAGTGCCTTTCTTCATTCCGAAGTCTGTCTACAAGAAGCAGATCGAGACCGCCGCCACGAATGCGCTGCAGCGGGAAGTGATTCTGGCGGGCGATGTGAACATTTCTGTGTTTCCAAGAATCGCTGCGTCGGTGTCCGAAGTTACAGTGGCGAATCCCGATGGCTTTGCGACTCCATACATGATTGAGGCGGGCGAATTGCGTGGATCCGTCAAATGGATGCCCCTGCTGTCCAGACGCGTGGATGTTCAGGAAATCGCATTCGTAGACGCAAACGTATTCCTCCAGCGAAAAGCGGATGGCAGCACGAATTGGGAACTCGCCTCCAGCGACACCCCTTCTGAGACCACTGAAAACTCCGGAGGCGGCTTCGATGCAGGTATTGCGTCGGCGGTCCTGCAGAACGCGTCCCTGACATTCCAGGATGACGAGTCGGGCAAAACGTATGAGCTGACAGACTTTGATCTTCAGGCTTCGCTTCGCGGCATGGACCAGCCCTTGTCCGCAGAGGCAAGCGGGCTGTTCCAGAATCAGGTGTTCGACCTGTCGCTTCGACTGGAAACACCGGAAGCGCTGACCAGTAATCTGCCCGCAACAACAGAGTTCAAACTCTCGTCCAAACTGGGCGACATCCGCTATGACGGAAACGTACAATTGGGCGACGCGCCGAGCGTTGATGGGGCATTCAATATCGCCTCATCCGATGTGGCGGCGCTGGCTCGCCAGTTCGATCTGGAGCTGCCTGCACAGGATGCACTTGGACGGGTTCAGATTTCAGGTCAGGCCGATGGCCCATTTGATGCCTTGGTATTCACAGGGCTGGACCTGTCACATTCTAGTGAATTGCTGAGTGCATCATATGCTGGTGACGTGTCCCTCGCCGGAGATGGCTCAATCAGTGGCAATCTATCGGTTTCAAGCAAGGAGCTGAGAGGCTTGCTCGCAGCCGCTGACACTGAATTGGCGCCGGGCGACACACTTCAGTCCTTTGCCGTATCGGGCGCGGCCGCGGGCAGTTTCAATTCCATCATGGTAAACAATCTGTCTCTCTCGCTTGATGAGCTGAGCGGCACTGGAAAGGCTGGCATAGACCTTTCGGCAGCAACACCTCGCATCATCGGGGATCTGGACATGCCAACGCTCGACCTGACGCCCTTCATGGGAGAGCCGGAACAGGATGCATCAACGACGTCCAAGGGCATCCAGCCATGGAGCGACGAGCCACTTGACCTGTCTGGCCTCAAATCAGTGAATGCCGATCTGGACCTGAAGGTTGGCACATTGACGATCGGCGACATCACGCTCACCGATGCAGTCATGGAGGTGGATCTCTCAAATGGGCTCCTCACTGCAGACCTCTCTCAATTCAAGGCGTTCAACGGCAACTGGCTTGGCAAGCTTACAGTGGATGCACGCCCCACCGCGCCCAAGGTGAATTTCGACATGCAGGGCGAGAACGTCGCCGTGTCCAATCTGCTCGGTAAATTGGCAGGCTTCGACAGTCTGACAGGAACCGGACAGTTCAAGGTCTCTGCGCAGTCTACCGGTGGCTCGATTGATGAGATCATGAACGCGCTGGATGGTCAGGTATCGACCAATCTCTCCGAAGGCGTGATCAAGGGGCTGAACGTGGCTGCCCTGGTACGCAGCGCGTCGACGCTGCAAGAGGCTGTGGCAACTGGATCAGTGCAGAACCTCAATTTCAGCGAAGCCTTGTCAGAAAATGCGGAGACGGATTTTTCCAGCTTTGACACGGTCCTCACCATCAATGACGGGGTGGCCAATGTTGATCTCATGAAGCTGTTGAACCCGGTGTTGGGAATCGATGGAAGCGGACAAATCAATCTGGCCGGTCAGTCAATGGATTTGCGGCTTGCCACCAGCGTGGACAAGGCTGCTCAGGGGCAAGGAAGCGTTGTCCAGCTGAATGGAATTCCCGTGCCGGTGCGCATATCCGGCGCTTGGGACAATCCCAAAGTTACCCCTGACCTCAGCGGAGTCACCAATGCCCTGAAGGCGGAGCTTGGATCACGTGTGTTGCAGGAACTTGGCCTGACTGAAGCGGGAGGTTCAGGGGGCACAGAGTCTGTAATTAACGGGCTGTTGGGTGTTGGAGGCGCGCAAGGTGACACGGATTCATCCGATGAAGACGCGCCGACTTCCGCGGAGGACGCTGCGCTTCAGGCACTTGGCGGATTGCTCAGCAATCGCAACAAGAAGAAAACTGACGACTAATTCAGAATGTCTGAGCAATGATGAAACCGAAGCGCGCCACTCCGCCAGTGGTGCGCCTCAACACATTCCGAATGACTTCATCAGACTCGCTGCACGCGCCTGTATCTGCTTCCGGTCGTCGTCACTCAGTCGGTCAACATTCTTGAGGACAAGACCCATGCGCGGATTAGTCTGCAACACCTCCTGGTTTCGGATCAGGAAATTCCAGTACAGTGCGTTGAACGGGCAAGCGTCGTCTTCTACCCGCCCCTTGTGATTGTATCGGCAGTTGCCACAATAATCCGACATCTTGTTGATATAATTCGCGCTGGCTGCGTAGGGCTTGGAGGCGATCACGCCGCCATCGGCGAATATTGCCATGCCATGCGTATTGGGCAGCTCGACCCATTCATAGGCGTCAGCATAAACGCGCATGTACCAGTTGTTGACCTGATCGGGGTGGATACCTGTTAGCAGCGCAAAATTCCCCGTAACCATCAGGCGCTGAATATGGTGCGCATACGCATGTTCGATGGTTTGCTGGATTGCGTCGGACATACAGGCCATATCGGTTTCGCCAGTCCAGTAGAACTCCGGCATATCATTCTGTGCGTTCAGGAAATTGCTGTTCTTGTATTCCGGCCCCTTGTACCAATACAGCCCCCGCACATATTCGCGCCATCCCAGGATCTGACGAACAAACCCTTCTACAGCGTTCAAAGGCGCGCGCCCTTCCCGCCATGCGGCTTCGGCGCGCTTGCAAAGATCCAGCGGGTCCAGTAGCCCCACATTGAGATACAGCGACAGGATCGAATGCCACATCCACGGCTCCTCCTGTGCCATCGCGTCCTGATAGTCCCCAAACCCCGGAAGAATATCTGAAATGAACGCATCTCGCGCAGCCTC
>NZ_NHCK01000102.1:0-9286 GCF_002172815.1 Hyphomonas sp. TMED31
GAAATCCTGCGGGGCATTGGCGCGAAACATATCGTCAACTCGACCTCGCCAACGTTCATGGAAGACCTGATCGCAGCGTTGATGGAAACGGGCGCGACACTCGGCTTTGATGCCATTGGCGGCGGGCCACTGGCTGGTCAATTGCTGATCGCCATGGAAGCGGCCGCAAGCCGCAAGATGAAAGAGTATTCGCGCTATGGCTCCGGTCAGGAAACGCAGGTTTTCATCTATGGTCGCCTGGACATGTCGCCGACGCTCGTGCCGCCGGGCGTGGGCTTTGCGTGGAATCTCAGCGGATACTTGCTGACACCATTCCTGCAGAAGGCTGGCAAGGAAGTTCGTGCGCGCATGTACAAGCGCGTGATTGACGAACTGACCACGACCTTTGCCAGCCACTACACCAAACGCATTTCTCTGGCCGAGGCCCTGAATCTCGATACGCTGAAAGCCTACGATGCCAAGGCCACCGGCGAGAAATACCTCATCACGCCGAACGCATAGAAAGCCCTAGCCGATCCTGTCATGCGTGATGCGTATGGCATGATCGGCATCTTTCAACACGATGATATCGGCAGTCTCTTTCAAGGGGGCGATATGATCGCGCAGGTTTGGCAGATTGATCCGATCCCAGACCGATGTTGCAAACTCTACCAGCTCTGTCTCTGACATGTGCAGGAAGTTTGCGTAGAATGAAGTCGGGTCATCTTTTGCGGCGTGCCAGAGGCGCTGAAAGCGCTCCAGGTACCAGTCGAGCAGGTTTTCCTCACTGGCATCCAGATAAACAAGGTAATCCGGCTCGCGCGCTGAACGGGGGGGTGCTGAGAGGGGCTGAAAGCCGAGGCCTTCGAGAATAAGAATGTCCGGCTGGGTAATCGTCTGCGTCAATGCAGGGTCTATGTCATAGGTAACATGGCTGTAGCCGGGAAAGTCTGCTGCGCCATTGGAGAGGGCTTCGATCGCATCTCCCAGCGCAGCGACATTGTACGTCTCCGGAAATCCCTTGCGTAGCGTCAGTCCGCGCGCCTCCAACACATCATTCGGAAACAGGAACCCGTCCGTCGAGACGGTTTCCACGGCGTGCGCGTTCGCCAGAAACGACGCGACCTTGTTGGCCAGCGTCGTCTTGCCTGATGCGACGGACCCAGTCAGTGCAACAACTGCGCCCTCATGTTGGCGACTGAGCTCGGAAAGTCGTGCGCCGAGCGCCGTAATTCCAGGCGCATGGGGGACAGTGGGGGAGTCGGGCATGATCGGCTGGCTCCGTGAAGGAAAGAGACTGCCCGGAGCCTAGCCAAGTCACCATGCCTGTCCAGTTGAAACGAGTCAGACCGTGCGCTTTGCCTTGTCTTTCGCGTTGGTGGCCTCAATCGCATCGCGTGCGGCCTGCCACTCGGCATCGCCCCAAGCGGTCAGCTGCGCAAAATTGCCACCGGACGCATTGTACATCGCGCCGTCGATGGCGATGGTCTGGCCGTTCACATATTCCGCGCCCGGCGCGATCAGGAAGACGGCGAGATTGACCAGTTCGTGCATTTCTCCGACACGGCCCATCGGGTTTGCAGCGCCGGAATCCATACGCTTTGCCCCCTCAGCATCCGGAGCGAGCCGTTTTGACATGCCTTCGGTTGGGAAGGGGCCGGGGGCGATGGCGTTGAAGCGCAGGCCGTAGCGTCCCCATTCGACCGCGAGCGATTGCGTCATTGTGTTCACAGCGGCCTTGGACATTGCAGACGGCACGACAAACGGCCCCCCATTCCAGACCCAGGTTGTCAGGATCGAGCAGACGTTTCCGCGATGGCCTTCCTTGATCCAGCGTTTGCCGATGTCGTGCGTCATGTAGAACGTGCCACGGAAGACGATATTGGAGATTGCATCGAAGCCGCGGATCGAAAGGTCTTCGGTCCGGCTGATGAAATTGCCTGCAGCATTGTTGATCAGGCCGGTAAGCGGCCCGTGCTTTGCCCAGATGTGATCATTCATGTCAGTGATCGCTTCGGCCACGCGGATGTCACAGGCATGCGGTACGACCTTGCCGCCATGTTTCTCCATCAATTCACTGGCGGTATCTTCGCAGACTTGTCCGCGTCGCCCGCAGATGTGGACCTCTGCGCCCAGCTTCAGGAAGCCTTCCGCCATCTCCTTGCCGAGGCCCGTACCGCCGCCGGTTACCAGAACGCGCTCGCCCGCCATCAGGCCGTCGCGGTACATCAGTTTCGTCGTGTCCATGTGATTCCTCCCATTGTGATTTTCTGGTAAGAGTATAGGGCGCTGGAGGAGGGAGGCACCCATGAATCGTTTGCTTTTGTCGATTGCCGTCGCGGCATTCTGCACGGGAGGGGCTCAGGCGGGTCCATTGGACGTGTTCGGCACATTCGTGACGCAGAAGGAGGGCTCGCACATCCGCATCTCTGACTGCGGTGACGGGACGCCTTGCGGTGTCATTGTCTGGATCGATCCTGATAGCGTTTCCGAGGGTATGACGCCGGAGACGGCCACCGATGCGAAGGGTGACAAGATCCTTGGCCTGACCATGCTTGAGGGCTTCAAGCAAAAGGCCAGTGGCTGGACCGGCGGAACCATCTACAATCCGAAAGAAGGCAAGACCTATGGGTCGAAGATCCGCTTGCTGGAGGATGGAGTGCTGGAGGTGAAGGGCTGTATCGGTCCGATCTGTCAGACCCAGCTCTGGCCACCTGCCGACGCTACTTCCTGAATGGCAGGCTGACGAGCCGCCACAGAATCCAGATCGGCATCACGACGGCCGCGCCGGCCAGTGCTGGTTTCCAGAAGTTCTGCATTGCCCATCCAAGAGCCGCCAGGGCGGTGCTGGCGACATTCGCAATTGCTGCGCCCATGTCCACGTCCGGATTGGCGGGATTGAATTGCGACGCCAGCACGAAAAAACCCACGAGAATGCAAAGCGCGAGCAGTTTCAGCGAGCCCCATATCGAGATGCCAAACAGGCGCACCAGAAGCGGTCGGGGCGGCACTTTCACCGGCGCCCGAGGCGGAGGGGCCTCGGGAATCGGCTCAACCTTGACTTCTGGCAGCTCTGAATTGGGATCTGTCGACATGGTGATAGGGGGGCGAACTAGTCGTTGGCAGCTTGCTTCTGGATTTCGACCTGGTGCGGATACGGAATGGAAATTCCCTCGCGATCGAAAGCTTCCTTCACGGCTTTGGTGAGATGGAACTTCACGTCCCAATAGTCGGCGGCCTGCACCCAGCTACGGCTTGCGATGTCGACGGAGCTGTCGCCCAGATTGACAACTTTGACGAATGGCTCGGGATCGCGAAGAATGCGGCTGTCGGAATCGATAACCTGGCGGATGATGGCGATGGCCTTGTCCATGTCGTCATCATAGTCGATGCCGAAGGTGACATCTGCACGCCGCGTGGGGTAGCCGGAGTAGTTTTCGATCACGCCATCGATCGCCTGGCTGTTCGGGACCAGAACTTTGACGTTGTCCGGTGTGGCCAGAACCGTCTGGAAGAGATTGATGTCCTTCACCGTGCCGCCAACGCCGGCGGCCTCAACATAGTCGCCCAGCTTGTAGGGGCGGAACAGCATGATCATGACGCCGGACGCGATGTTTCCGAGCGCGCCCTGCATCGAGAGACCAATGGCCAGCGTCAGGGCACCGAGTACAGCCACGAAGCTGGTCGCCTGCACGCCAAACACTTGCAGAACGGCGATGAGAACTGCCGCCGTAATGGCCCACCGAACAATCGAGGCGAAGAAATTGCCCAGCGTATCATCAATGCCTTCGCGCTTCAGCGCTTGGGTGCGTACCAGGCCCGCAAGCCACCCTGCGATGCGAAGACCGATGATCAGGACCAGCAGGGCGCCGAGCACTTTCACACCGAATGAGATGATGAAGGGGCTGTATTCGCTCCAGATGGTTTCGAGCGTCAGGTCTTCGGGCATGTAGTGACTCCTTTTGTGTGGAGGGATTAGTCTTCAGTATCTGTAATGTCTGATTGTGACGCCTGTTCCGAGGTGTGCTGCGCTGGCGGGCGGTAGGCCATGTTGACCTGATGCGGAAAGGGAATGCTGATACCTTCACGATCAAAGGCCTCTTTGACGCCTTTTGTGATGTCCGCACGGACCTGAACGAACTCTGGTGTGGCGACAAACGCCCTTAGGCGAAGACGCACGCTCCAGTCCGCCAATGCGTGTACCCCGACCCAGGTTTCGTCCTTGGCCAGTACACGCGGATGACCATTCGCGACGCCCAGCAGGGTTTCCAGCGCGTGGTCCATATTGTCGTCATAGGAAATGTCGAAATAAAGATCGAGACGCCGCCTTGTCTGGCGTGTGTGGTTGACCAGAGGATCGCCCCACACCTTGTCATTCGTCACAGACACGACCTTGTTGTCGATTTGTTTGAACGTGGTGCGGAAGGGCGTGATGTCGGTGATCTCACCTTCCATACCTGAGAGCGTTACGTAGTCTCCGATACGAAACGGTCGGAAAATCGCCAGCATTACACCGGCCGCCACAGCCTTCAGCGTGTCCTGAAGCGCCAGACCAATGGCCAGCGCCGCGCCGCCCAGCAAGGCCGCGAGCGACGCCGTGGGAAAGCCNAGCTGCGTCAGTGCCAGTACAATNGCAATTGCGAAGATGACGTANTTCAAGAGGGANGCAGAGAAGGCGAAAAGCGTATCGTCCGCACCGTGCCTCATATGNGCCTGATTGCCCATCTTGCGCATGGATCGTGCGACCCAATTCGCGAACAAGACCGCGATAACAAGGATGGCTATTGCCGCGAAAGCGCCCGGCCCACGCCGATTGATGATGGCTTCCCAGTCATAGCCGGCAAGGCCCAAGGGCAGGGGCGACAAAAAGATCAGCGCAAAGACGCGCGCGACCGAGCTTGCAATATCCCAGCTTGAGCCTTCGAAAGACTTGTCCTTTGCTGTGACGCGCTTTCCGAATGCGACGACCAGTTTCTTGACCAGGCCCGATACGAACCAGACCAGCATGCAGGCGAGGAGGACCAAGCCCCATTTTTCGATGAGGGGCCAGGACGCGGCAAGCCAGACGGGCCAGTTTGATGTATCAACATCCGGCAGGGTAATGTCGTTGAAGTCCATGTCGAACCGCTCATCCACTATTGTGCAAACAGAGCGTCAATTTGCACACCCTGTCCAGCTGTTCAGACCGGTATGACCGATCCGTCTGCCCCGCGAAAGAGGCGGAGGCAGATTGTAATTGCCAGAACAATTGCGCTCATGATCGCCAGCCAGTGCATTCCGGTGACAAGCCAATTGTTGAGAACGATACCCATCACACCCCAGGCCAGAGCGATAAAATACCACCAGCTGCGGCTGATATAACGGGCAAACATCCATGCCGCGAGGCANGCNGTGACAAGCGTGATCCAGAGCATCTGCCACGGGAAATCCGTTGCGCCGATATCGGTAAAAGTTCGNAGGGTCAGGGGAATGGAAATCGCGACGGCGACAGTGATCCATCCCGACAGCATGGCTGAAGCAAAATCCGCAAGCGCTTTCTTGGGGCTCCACCCCATTTCGCGCAAGCTATCCGCCCGCCACGCGGCTATCCAGGCTGCGATTGCAATTGGAAACAATAGCAGGAAATCCAGGGGCTGANATGCGATCAGCTGCGCACTGAGCATCCAGACAATGTTGAAAAGACCAGCCCAGGCAAGCGGAATAGCGATTCGGTCCATCCAGGGTTCGCGAGCCCGCCAATAGGNGAGTCCAAACAGAAAATAGCCCAGAAAAATCACGCTCCAAATGGAAAAGAATACAGGAAGCGGCTGTTCCGGCAGGGTCATGTCCCGGGTGGCGTTTCCAATTGGAGTGCCAATACCCAGTGCAGGCGCAAGCGCTCCGGATAGTGGCTGAAGGATTCCGAACAGAAGAATGATCAGGGGCAGATGCTTTTTCATGCGTCTCATATGAGGCCTTTTTCAAATGGGGCAAATTGGCGGCGTATGAAAAAAGTGGGATGCAGCCTGCATTTTTCGCGTTATAGGGCGCGGTCTCTGCGGAGACTCACAAGAGGAATTTGCTCATGGCAAAAGCACCTGCGGCCAAGAAGGCCGCTGCAAAACCGGCCGCCAAGAAGGCGACCACCACGGCCCGTAAAACCACTGCAGCAGCGAAAAAGCCTGCTGCAAAGACCGCTGCCGCGAAAAAGCCAGCCGCCCGCAAGGCAGCTGCGCCGAAAACCGCTACGCGTTCTACGGCTGCCCGCGCGACCGCTGCAAAGACACCAACCACGGTGACGATGCGCCAGCTGTCCGCTGAAATGGCAGAGGCTCACGGCCTGACCAAGAAGCAGTCGGAAGAAATCTTCTCCGATCTGGCTGACCGGATCACGAAGCGCCTGAAGAAGGGCGAACGTTTCCGTCTCAACGGTCTCGGCACGCTGGAAGTGCGCAAGCGCCCGGCACGCATGGGCCGCAACCCGGCAACGGGTGAATCCATCAAGATCAAGGCGTCGAAGAAAGTTGCTTTCCGCGTCTCCAAGGAACTGAAAGAGTCCGTCTAGGGATTTCCTGTTCCAGTGAATTTTGAAGAGGCCGGGTGCATGTCATCCGGCCTTTTTTGTTTTTGCTCGAGGCTGTTCTCGGCTTTCGCCGCGGCCTCTGCGCCTGCGCCTTGCTTGTGGANGCGCTCTATTCCTGCAACATGGCCTCAAGTNTCTNCAGGCGGTCCGCCTCGTCTGCGGGCTTGTCCCATCGGATACGGTTGATCCGGGGAAAGCGCATCGCGATGCCGGATTTGTGACGCGCAGACCGTTGAAGCCCTTCGAACGCAACTTCCAGCACGAGAGACGGTGTCACCGACCGAACCGGCCCGAAGCGCTCAATCGTGTTTTCACGGACGAATTTGTCAAGTTGCTTCAGTTCGTCATCGGTGAANCCGAAATAGGCCTTTCCGACCGGGGTTAGCCGGTCTTCGCCGTCTTCATCGCGCCAAACCGCAAAGGTGAAATCGGAATAGAAGCTGGAACGACGGCCGTGTCCGCGCTGGGCGTACAGCAATACGGCGTCGACGAGATAGGGATCGCGCTTCCATTTGTACCAATGCCCCTTCACCCGGCCGGGCAGATAGGGGCTGTCCCAGCGTTTCAGCATCAGGCCTTCAATCTCCGGCGCCGGGGGTGCCATGCGCTGGGCGTCCAGGTCCTCCAGCGTTGTGACCGGGACAAGGGGAGAGAGATCAAAGCGCGGGCTGGCAGTGGCGGCGATAAACGCCTCAAGCCGTTCGCGCCTTTNCCGAAAGCTCAGCTGGCGGACATCCTCATCTCCATCCTGCAGCANNTCNTAGGCNCGGATAAAGGCCGGGCGCGCATCCATCTGTTTCTTCGAGACGGTCTTGCGGTTCAATCTCTGTTGCAGCGCATTGAACGGTGCCACGCTTTCCCCGTCNTCCGCGCGTACGAGCAGTTCGCCATCCAGCGTGCCTTCAAAATCCATCCCCGCCAGTACGTCCGGGAAGGTGTGGGAGATNTCNTCTCCCGTCCGCGTATAGATGCGCCGGACGCCGCCCTCGCTGCTGGCCTGCACGCGGATGCCGTCATATTTCCATTCGGCGGCAAAGGCGTCTGACGTGATCAGTGCAGGGTCCACCGCATCCGGATTGTCCCGCTCCGCCTTGGCGACCAGCGGATGCGCCAGCATGACCGGCCGGAAGGGCGCGCGTATGTCCGGTTCTGGCCTGCCGGTCTTGCCCTCCAGCCAGGCAAACAGGCTGTCATAGGGCGGGGCGAGGCCGTGCCAGATCTCCTCGATCTCNGTCACATCCACATCGCCGAAATCCGCNAGCGCCAGCTTGGCGAGGCGCGCCGAGACGCCGATCCGCATGCCGCCCGTGATNAGCTTCAGCAGGGCCCAGCGNCCNGTCGGGTCCAGCCCATCCAGCCAGTTCGCCACCAGTCTCTGCGCCTCTGNCCGGGTTGCGCCGTCCAGCGCCTCGACAATCTCCGACAGGGGCGGGGGNCGGTTNGCGCGCCGCTCGCCCGGCCAGACGAGGCTGACGGTTTCGGCCATGTCGCCNACATAGTCATAGGACAGGCGGAAGAGTTCCGAATCCATCCGGTCTGTCACCAGTTCCCGTATGGCGGCGGGCTTGATGCTTTTCAGGTCCAGANCCCCNGTCAGCGCGCCGAGGGCATAGCCGCGGTCGGGGTCTGGCGCGCTGCGGAAATAGGAGACAATCAGGCGTAGCTTGCCGTTACGCGAAGGCGTTAGGACAAGACGGTCAAGAAGCTCTGCGAAGGCCTGCATGGGCCTAAGATAGAGTCGCCACGCGAAGAATCCATCAAGGGAGCCCCACCATGAGCCTGAAACTGCACCACCTCAACGCCTCGCGCTCGCAGCGCATTGTCTGGCTGCTGGCCGAGCTGGGCGTGCCGCACGAGATTGTCCACCACAGCCGCGACCCGGAAACCCGGCTGGCCCCGGCGGCGCTGCTGGANATTCACCCNATGGGCAAGTCGCCCCTGCTGGAGGATGGCGACACNGTGATCGCNGAGACAGGCGCGATTGCCGAATANTTGCTGGCNANNCANGANCCGGACCATNCGCCTNCANCCNCGNGCGGANTCGGCTGATTTCCCGCGCTANCTNGAATGGGTCCACGCGGCNGAGGGGGCGATCTTCCTGCCGGGCCTGTTCCGCTTCTACCTGATGAATGCCGGCCTGCTGGACACGCCGCTGGCCGCCGCGATGGAGGGCGAACAGGCCAAGGCGATGAAGACGATCGAGGCCCATCTGGCGAAGCACGCCTATTTCGCGGGCGAGACCTTCACCGCCGCCGATTGCCTGATGGCCTTCCAGATCCAGTCCGCCGCCGCCGCGGGCGCGCTGGAGGCCATGCCCGCCACAAAGGCCTGGCTCGAAAAAGTGCAGGCCCGCCCGGCCTACAAGGCGATGCTGGAGGTGGGGGTTTAGGGGGCAATTCTCCCCCGGCCTGATCTGGGGTGGGGCGATGGCCATGCCATCGCGATCCCCCTCTAGCTCCCCCTTTGCAAGGGGGAGAACGACCCTCAAGCAAGGCGGTTGCTGTCTGCGTTCCTCCCCCTGCAAGGGGGAGGACAGGTGGGGGCCTGCGATGTTCCCTCCAGCACAAACATCCGGACTGGCCGAAACCATCCGGGTATCTCTTTTTGGCTCAAAGAGCCTGGCGCAGCGGGCGCCGTGGCGCTCCGCCTGATGATTTGTAGATGGCTACGGAGTGGAGCGTTACCGCCCGCCGCGCCGGACAGGGTCTTCAGCGGACACCTCGAAAGGGCCCAAGGTCCCGGGTC
>NZ_NHCK01000004.1:0-12150 GCF_002172815.1 Hyphomonas sp. TMED31
GTTAGAACCACCTTCAAAAACTAAAGTTTCATCAAGTAAATTGACAGTTGTGCTGCCACTATCTCCAGATACACTAAGGTTTGTTGCGACATCGGTTGTAGTTACATTAGTAACACGACCCTTAGCATCAACAGAAACAACAGGAATTTTAGTTGTGGATCCATATGTATTAGCAGAAACTCCGGTATCGGCAAGATCCAGTGTTACTGATGCGGTTTCTGAACCAGATCCAGAAACGACAAGATTGCCTGATCCAGAATCAGCAATAGTAGCAACATAGTTACCTACTGTATCTGTTCCAAGATCAACTGAGTTTGCTTGAATTGTACTTGTGATTGTTACATCGCTTGTTCCGTTAAAGGAGACAGAACCGGCGAGATCTCCACCTAAGGAAATTGTTCTAGAGGTCTCTAATGCAGTAGCAGTATCAGCATTACCAGTGAAGATACCATCAAAGCTAGTAGCGGTAACAACACCAGAAACTTTAACATCACCATCAACGGTGAGTTTTGCTTCAGTGTCAACAGTACCAATACCAACTTCGGCATCTTTGCCAGCAGCAATACCGATATAATTAGCAGACGCATCTAGTTCTAGATAATTCGCAAATTGCGAAAGTTCTCTATTAAATGCCATTTTTTTTCTTTGAATGAGTTTGTAGAACGTTCCACGAGTCATCTTCGTTCTGTCACCTATGGAACAATTTCAACTGTTAGCCAAGGCCGTCTTCGTTGATCAGATAGTTCTTATAGTTAACTAGACTCGCTTAATGTTATTTATCATTTTTTACACTGCCGTTGTAGATAGATTTCCCAAATCATCAACAACTAATCTAAACTTTGTTCCATTAGGTGAAGTCATAACTATTCCAGCAGATTGATCGGAACCAACCATTACATCTTGGTTAAAAGTAGCAATACCAACCACATTTAAACTTGTGTTAATACCAACTCCGCCATTAATAGTTACCTTCGCTCGGGTGCCATTGCCCGCATAAAGTTTTAGTGATTTGGAATCTAATCCAATTTTTGTATTTGTACTGCTATCTGTTTTTCTTCTAATAACATCAGTATATACTTCCTTAATTGTAGATATTCCTACCTGAATACCCGTAGATGCTTCTGCTCCGCGAATAATAACTGAACTTAATGTATCAGTTTCTACAAATCCTCCACTACCACCAGAACTTGTAGTATTATATTTAAGAATATCAACAGCATCATTTGCAAATAAAGGTTCTCCAAAAATAATATTAGATCCATCTAATGCCGTGTATTCGCTCTTAGTTAATCTTACACCATTAACAAATACATCAACAAAACCAACATTATAGGCAACACTAAATGTTGTTTGGCCTGCCGTTGCTGTAAGATTATCTTCCGTTCTTAGTGTTGGAAAATCTTCCCATTCCAATCCAACACCAGTAGATTTTAAATATTGACCATAATTTCCTGTCGTTCCTCCAGCACTAATAGATCCTGCTTTAGAAATAACCGTATATGGATTATATGCAACTATCTGTACATTATCATTAGGAAATAGAGGTTCAGAAAATATTATTGAACTTCCATTTGAAGCGGTATATTCTGATGGTGCGAGCAATACACCATTAACAAATACATCAACATATCCAACCGTATATTTTAATTCAAAAGTAGTTTGGCCAGCTATTGCTACATAGTCAAATGTTGTTCTTACTACTGAAAGATCCTCATTAGTGAGAGTCTTCCACGTTAAACCAATACCAGTAGATACAAGATATTGTCCGTCTTCACCTATAGATCCACCAGCACTAATCTTGTCCAGTGAAGATATACCAACAACTGATAGAGTTGCTAAATCTTCACTATAAGAAGGTATCCCTATCCTTACACTTGGTAATCTACCGCTCAATAACTGTGGCATTTTATTTTATTTCCCCCACATCACTTGAGTGTTTCAAGAATACTACCTAAAAATTTCAAATCACCGCTCGACCCAGAAATAACAAGAACATCATTTGATTCTAACGATAACTTACCGTCAAGAAAAGTAGCAGTGTCGTTTGGGGGAATTGGAAAATCTTTTGCAATCTCCGTTGTAACAGCAATTCCTGCTGTTGTTCTTTCATGTGAGAAAGTAACAGTTTCTGTAGTAGATCCGGTATTTGCTACCTGGGCTAGTAGAACTACACCAGAGTATCCAACAGGTGCCGTATAGATTCCTACAGATGTTGATCCAAGGACATGTGTGACAGTCTTGAATATATTAAGTGGTAATGCCATTTTATTATCCTCCCAATGCTAAAATATAGGGTGTTATATTTGCGAACAAACTCTTGGTGTAGGCATCACCAGTAATCGTTCCTCTTGCTTGATCAATCACAACGCCATCACCAATTTTAAAGTTACCAGCTTGATCGGTACTGGTGTAAATTACAAGTCCACCATTTTTAGAATCAACCTCATTTTCTGGAATAGTCACTCCACCATTTTGCGGAAGTGCTGTAGAAATATCAGTTCCAGAACCAATATACTCAAAAGAGTGACTTGATGCCAGAATCCTACTTTGCTCAAAAATAGGAGCCGACATACCAATCGAAACTGGATATGGAAGATTTTCAGCAATCGTTACTGTAGAAATTCCAACTGATCTCCTTTTAATTGAATTTTCAGTAGAAGAAACAAATTTGTGGGATGATGTATCTGGAGAAGTCCCCACATTCACTCTGAAAGTATTCGTAGTTGTTGAGGTGATAATCAACCATTTGTTACTGGCGGGATCTCCTGCTCTTGGATAGGAATGCTCACTATTGTTATCATCTGATGCACAGGTAAAAGTAATTGCTCCATCTGCAATTCTAATACCATCTCCCACATTAAATCCATGATTGGCCACGGTTAAATTGAGATTTCCAGTATTTGGATAATAAGTAGAACTAGTTGGTGTATGAGTCGTTATATCCCCAGTTACTGCCGTAGCACTTTCAATCAAATAATACTTTGGAGTTGCCTTTAGACTTCCAGTGGCAACGTTATTTCCAACATCAGGATTAGAAAATGTTACAGATGGAATAAAATCAAACCCCCTACCACTAGAAACAAGTGTTACGGAAGAAACTTCACCCTGAGAGTTTATTTCAGCAATAGCAGAAGCATCTATTCCCCAACTCTCAGATGGAGGGTCAATAATAACCACAGGGGGTTTTGTATATCCAGATCCAGCATTATCAATATCAATCTTTGCTACTTCATAATACAAATTATCAAAATATAAAACTTGACCATCATAAGGTCTATCAAATAAACCACTTAGTGCAAAACGATTAGATCCGGCTTCAACATTGGCAGTTACTATACCGACAGATTGAACTTCACTAACCCCATCAGCAACCAATCCAAAGTTACCAAAGGATGAATTGGAGTTTGTAATATCACAGGCACCGCCAGAACCACAATAAATTCCAACATCAGTCGCGATTGTGAAGAAAGAAACTATCTGACCATATCCACCATTAGTGATTGATGCTCCAATTCCACCCTGATTATATTGAGTATATGAATCGACAACCATGCTCTTAAAATCTCCGGCCGTATGATTGCCATCAATTTTAAGTCCGATACTATTTTCAATAAAATTAGTACAGTTACTAACGTAGGGTGACTGGGTTACGTTAACAATATTATCCGGATCAAAAGATATGGTTGCCTTACCAGTATTGACAGATCCTCGGAAAGACATCTCAGAGAGATAATTTCCTGCGGTAACGTGAATTAAATCCTCATTCGGATTTTGAGGTCTTATTGATACTTCTCTAAGACTATCACCAACTAAACTAACTTGCTCAGGAAGTCTTAATGGATTGTTTTCTATGTAATTTCCACTAGATATCTTAATTACTGTCCCCGGTGTAGCAGAGGCAATTGCTGATTCAATCGTTGCCTTTGCATCACCTAATTTTTCGCCAGCATTAACATCATCACCATCTGCTGTTACATATAAAACATTACTTACTACGGCACCAGCGCCAATAGAAATAATGTCGCTGCCGATTCCAGGACGATATCTCTGAACAAACAAGTTTGCATCATGAAAGTTTAGAGCTAATTCGCCAATAGGCAGTTGATCTACGGTCGGCTTCTTTCCAGGAACAGCCGTCCGCTTAATTTTAATATTTGGGTTTGCCATCAATTCCTCATGTTTGGGTATATACCCGACATAAACTCAATATATATTGAGCTTGCCTTAGATATATTTATTACTCTAAGATTTCTGAGGTTTTGAGGCCTTCAATTTTTTTAACTCTTTCTCCAAATCTCTTATTTTTGCGTTGGCTAATTCCAACTGAGATTCTAAAGATACTACTTTAACAAAAAGATCGGTGGAATCCATCAATAGGTTTCCCCCGATTTTTCAGTTATTGAATTATTGTTTTCCAACTCCTTTTTTAAAATCTCAATTTGAGATTTCAAAGTTGATATTTGAGTTTCATAAACAATATTTTGATTAAAAAGTTCAAAGGCCTTTTGCTGATATGCAGCAATTACGGCCTGGTAATCAGTTTCATTCATACTCTATTAGAACGAGCCTCCATCTATAGTTATATTCTCAAGTGTTCTTTGACCATTAGCACAAGCAATTACTTGTGATTGTCCCGCACAATCGTTAACCCATAGAGCACCAACTTCAATCGCAGCATATTCATTCACAGTAATTTGTGGATGTGCTGAGGAAGAACCACCGGAGTCCGAAACATCTGCAGCAAATACAAGTCTTGCTACTCCCGATTCCCATGCGACTGCTGATTTCTTAGAATTTCCATCATTATAATTAAAGAGAACACCAAGATCCCAAGTAGTTGATCCGCTTGGAGCATTACCATCAACTCTACCAAGTTCAATAGTTCTATCTTCAACAGATACTGAGTTCGTATTTACTTGAGTAGTAGAACCATTAACAAACAGATCACCAGTAACTGTGAGGTTTCTAGCAGCTGTGATATCACCAAGAGAGTCAATAGTAGCAGCGTTGTTTCCAGCACTATGCTGAATAACATCAGTCTTTATTGTAGGAGAAGCAAATGATGTTTCAACTTCAACATTAGATGGAAAACTTAATGTAACAGACTGTCCTACACCTACTGTATTGATTTGCTTATCCGTACCAGCAATTAACAGGGATTGACTATCCAGATCTACTGATAATTCACCACCAGAATCTGCCCGAAAATCTAAATCTTGAGCAGTTAATTGAGAATCAACATAAGCTTTGACGGATTGTTGGGTAGGAACAGCAGTACTGCTATCCGACACCATGTCATCTTCATCAGTAATGCTAGTAATTCCAACACCACCAAGTACTAAAGTATCAGTTACGACAGAAGATGTAGTAACAATACCAGAGATGCTTAAATTTCTCCATTGTTTTTCACCAGTACCCAAATCATATGTTGCATCATCACTTGGAACAAAGTTTGATACGATTTCACCACCAAAACTTACATTGTCAGTATCAGAATCTCCAAGATTAATTGTTCCTCCCTGGAAATTAGCAACACCAACAAAAACAGATTGGCCTTGAACATGAAGNCCNCCGCCAATAGTTACATTCTTATCAATTCCAACACCACCATTAAATTGAACAGCACCAGTGTCAGGATCGCCTAATGTATTATTTGTTGTGCTACTAAAGTCAACATCTCCAGAGAAATCTCCACTAGAAACACCACCAAGACCCATTGGGCCGGTGTAACGAGCACCACTAATGTAAATACTCTTATTAGAGAAATCTACTCCATTGGGAAGATTTTCGCCAATAAAGTGAAGAACTCCTGACTGATAATCAAAGAACCACTCGTCATCATTTCCAGAACCAGCAGCGAATAATGTTGTGCCCAGAGTAGACGCATTATCGGCATCTCCAGAGTCATGGACATATACCCTAATGAGATAAGTAGATCCAATCTCTGGCGGAATCCAATCGGTAATATTAGTCTTCCAAGTTCTATTCGTAGAAGCTGTAATATCAGCAACACATTCTACAGGAGCAGATGATGGATATAGAGTTACAACAGAACTACTAACTGTTGGAATGGTTGACGGAATGCTGTGAGCAGACTGCCAAATTTTATCTCCCCTCATTAAGAGAGGACTTGCTATTGACTCGTTAAACGCTCTCTTAATAGAGTTGGTATCGGTCTTAGTACGGCCGTAACCTAGTTTTTTCCAAAGGAAGTCAACCTTTTGTGATTGTGTTATGGCCATTATGCTACTCCGATGCTAAGTGATGAAATTGATTCGCCGGCCGATAATGCTATTCTTACGAGAACAACATCGCCCGTAGCGTTACTCATATTCTCTTCACCAAGTGTCATTGTATATGATCCACTTAATTCTGCTCCTGGGATGATAACATTACCTCCATTTGAAGCTGCACCATCTCCATTTTCTCCTGGGATACCTCCAAGGAAAACTTCGGCAGAAGTTAACCATCCATTTAATCCACTTTCACTATCTATCTGAGTTCCAGGTGCAGCAATCCAAAGTCCAGAAATTCCAGAAGCCGAGGTAATGTTAATATCAAAATTAGCAACTACCTGGCGACGGAAAGCAAAAGTGAAATATTGTGTTCCGGTATCGCCACTTCTGTTTGGTCCAACTGGTAAAAATCCAACTGAATAGTCAGTGATATCATGCTTCAGAACACCAAGTCTAACTGTTGCTTCTCTTGTACCTTCAACACCAGGATCAGAAGATTCGGTATAAGGATTATTAGTATAGAAGTCCGTTGAAGACGTAAATGATGGAGTATCAATGGTATCTGCACTAAAGTCAAATACTCTTATGCCATCATCAGTGTGAACTCCATTACCCAAAGAATCAGAAACTGGGATTGCAATTTCGCTAATTCCAGATTGTGATGCAGTATGAACTTGAATCTTAGTGTCATTTTCTACATAAGATCCATTTCCNGCGGGGTTCTTTGCACGAAACTTAACTGTTTGAACTGATCTTACACTAGAAGAAGTGAGATCAACATTCAAGTCTCCAAGAGCATATGCAGAACCAACACCAGTGTTTGCTATCGGAACACCATTGCCATTAAGCAGATCAGTTATTCCTTCAATATTTTCATAACTGTAATTCTGAGTAGAAATAACATTCGCAGAAGTAGACTCAAAGTTTGTTCCTGATGTCAAGTTAAATGGCGAATTAGTTTCTTGATATGTCTGACCCGTAAAATCAGAGACTTCAACACCACTCAATGCAAGTGTTGGACTTCCAGTATTATAATAAGGAATACCCGAAACATATCTCTTAGTTCCAGAATTACTTTCAGAAAGAGTTCCTGNTGTGAGAGTTGGAGTATCGTTCAGATCGTCTTTAACGAATACTGCACTTTCACAATTTCCATCAACAGAATGATTTAAATCAAACTCATTCAAACCAACAGGAATTTCTGCAAGTGATTTTGAAACTCTGGCACTGAAAACTTGATAAAAATCACTTGGATAAATTGTAGATGAAATCTCATCATGAGCATCGCCTTCTGAGGTAATTACAAGATCATCGAATGTACCAGTCTCTCCTTTGGCCAGTGTGAAGGATTTAGAACCAATATCAGCACCATTTAATCTGGCAGAAAGAGTTCCAGAATCAGAACCATCTATATCAGAAAGTGTATTTGATTTAATGGTTGCTGTTGTTGCATATCTCGTAACCTCAGAACCAATAAGTAATCCTGGCATCGCAATACCATAACTAGTCAGATTATCAGTATAGTCTGCACAGAGACGAGGCGATGTTCCTTGTGAAGAACTTGACATTGAAAGTGTTTGTGCCGCGATATTAGTTGGAGCAGGAGGAACCGCTTCTAATACCATCGTAACGTCATCGACTATTCCGTTCTGAACCAAATGTCCCGGAGTTCCATTTGCAGTTAAAGTAACTATCTTAGAACCAGGACCTCCTTGGAAGGTATGCTCGATTGGAGTAGAAGTACCACCAGCAGCTGCGTTGCTTGCAACTATATCATTAGAACTTCCATCACCATAACCATAGACATAATCGCTTGCGTTATGTGATGTGTTAGTAAAGAGGCCGATTCTTCTATCATTACCATTAAGGTCAGTTCCATCATAAAGCGTTCTTGAATTATCGCCAATTCTATCACTTTGAACTACGGCTTCACCAGAGAAGATTGAACGAACTTCTGGTTCAACAGTGATGATATAGTCAGCAGAAGCAAATGGTGAATTGGTGTGATTAGAGAGGACTTCTAACTTTGCAGNGTAAGAAGAACTGATCCCAGCAGCATTATCTGAAAGATTATATACATTAGAGATAGTTCTATTAGTATCTCCATCATTAAAAGATCCAGTATTCACTGTAGTTATTCTACCATCACCAAATGTCCACCTATACTGAATACCAAAATCAGAATGACTTCCGATTGTATTCTCAGTTGTATTAGTAAAAGTAATTGGCAAACCGGAGTCAACTAAACTATTAATACCTATCGTTGCAATTCCAGTAAATGATGGCGTATGCTCAGCATAAACCTTGAATGTTGCTGAATCAGAAGTTGGAATAACATTAGGATCAGCAGCTGGATGAGAATTAAGAGAAAGATTAACTGTATATTTAGTATCAGTTTCTACAGCAGTGGTGTATATGTGCTCTGTTCTTGCCGCACCNACACCACCAGGTTCTGCATTACCATTGATTCCAAATGATATTCCATCTCCAAAGTTGACTGTATAATCAACATCAAATCCAGTTACTTCTGTTGTTGTGTTCTCCAGATAGATTGGAGTTCCACTATCAATAAAAGTAACTGCACTTCCACCACTCAAAGCATCATTAAAGGTGAATGAAACATCTGGATCTGGAGTATAAACTGTAATATAGTTTGTTTTAAATGTTGTAAATGAACTTCCTGCACCCACACCAGAAGTATTACTAGCTGCCATCGTAATGGTAAACTGTCCACCATCTGGTTCATCATAGGTATGACTTGGAGATGAATTAGAAGTATTGTCTACCGAACCATCACCCCAATCAATATAATAATTATTTGGATTTCCTGATGCAGTTGTTGTCAGAGTGATTGAGAATGGCGAACCACCAGCAACTGGAGTTGTAGAGAAGTCTAAACCAGAAACTGCGGTGTTATTCATCATATTGAGCGCAAGCTCATTCAGGTCATCAATACTATCAACAATCTTTGTTTCTGTCGTGAACGTATTCAGAGCGCCAGGTGTTATCAAATCTCCGTCAGAAGAAGTTCCAAGAGTAAGGTTATCTCCAGTTCCTGAAATCGCAATATCTACTGTATCAGTATCTGGATTATACGAAAATGTATTTCCTATACCAATAAAGTTCAAGTTTTGAACTGGACCACTAGTAATACTAGTTCCTTCAGAGTTAATACCGATATTGAAACCACCAGTAGCAGTTACAATACCAGCAACATTTAAGTCTATGTTAAAATTTTCTTCCCAAGAAAGATTTCCATCCGCATCAGTAACAAGAATTTTGTTAGCTTCTGGTGCTGCTGGGAATGTGTATGTAGTGACTCCAGATAAAGCGTCTGGGCCTTTGAGGTTGATGCTATTGGTTCCATCCTTGTCAACTAACTTAAGAGATAGGGATTCAGTCCCATCCTCTCTACCCCAGTATCTTCCTGAACCGAAGAACTGATTAGTTGAAGATTCTGATGTAAGACCAACATAGAGGTCATACTTATCAGTAGTGAAACCAGGTTCNCCCTGCCGTAAACCAGGCAGATTTGTAAACGCACCCCTCTTAAATTGAATAATCGGTGCTGCCATTTGGAAAAAGTTACTATTTTACTTTTGAATATTTATAATTCAAAAAGAGCCGCCATCAAAATCAATCTTATTGTCAAGATCTTGATCCAATTGATCAATGAAATCATCAGGCAGTATATTATCAGAAGCTGCTGCAGACAGAATTGAATCAGCAGGAACTAACTCATATTTCTGTGCTGCAGCATTATAAATTAAAACATGGTTTCCCTTGTTTTCAAGATCTGGAACATTTACATCACTTAATTGGGATAGAAATTCTGCCACTACTACTTTCTCCTGAGTTACTGTGTATTCAGGTGTTGAATCTAAGGTTACTCTATAATCTGCCATTTGATTCAAATCTTTTAACTATTTATGAAATTCCTGCGGAAACCATCGCCATTCCCTCAATAACTCGTGTTTTTAATCCACTAACCGTATTTGTTAAAAGTATATCATAATAGTATCTACCAGGTTCTAATGTGCTTGTTATTTCATCGCTCATATCCAATTTAACTTTACCGGTAGCAATTGTAATAGTTGTTGTAAAATCGTAAGATTTAGTAGAACTATGATGCTTTCTCAATTTCGCTACAGCAGTGCTTGAATAAAGATTATAAACAGAACTATCATTATTTGCAATCGTAAATGTGGAAGTGAAATCTGCTCCCTGCTCAATTGTAATATTTACTGATGGTACTGCCATGATTAATTACCTTTCAATTCATCAATTTGTCTTTGCTGTTCCTTAATTGCTTCAATCAGAACACCAATAATACCATTATAATTCACAGACAATCCGTTTTCACTTTCAGACACCAACTCCGGAAGAACTTCTCTAAGTTCTTGAGCTATGACGCCGATAGATTTCTCTTCAGATTCTTTCCAAGTATAATCAACTCCTCTAAGTTGCTTTACTTTATCAACTGCACCATCAACAGTAGAAATATCTTTCTTTAAGTTTTCATCAGAAAGAGAATCTAAAAATGTTGCGGATAATCTTCCAGTAGAAGGATTAAATTGTAACTTAGTTGTTGATGTTTTTGGTCCAATACNATCACTATTTACAAAGACAGGATAAAATAAACTGTCAGTAGTAGTATCGTTGCTTACACCAATTAATTGTGCCTTTGTCTGTGACATCTATCCTTTTTAGTTATTTATATGCTAAAAAATAATGTCAACTTTATCTAATAAAAAAACCCCGCGATGTCACGGGGCCAAATGTAAGGCTTTTACCCAGCTTCTAATGCGGCAACCTTCGCTTCAAGAGTCTCGATCTTGGTGATTGCTTCTTGCAAGGCTTTAGTAAGCGGAGCAATGAACTCCTCATATCGCAAAGATTGCGTGCTGTCTGGATCATCCTTGTCAGCCAGAGTCCACCCAGCGAAATCAACCCCAGCATCGTCTACAGCCTGCTTGACCTCTTGAGCAATAAATCCCCAGTGTTTTCGCGCACCAGCTCTTGACTCATAAACCCAATTACCNTCACCATCAGTTCTGTAAATGTTGTCGCCGTTTTCTTCTGTCCCGTCAACAATGGGAACATTTTCACCTCCTATCCATTTATAGGAAACAGGTCGCAATGCCTTGACAAAATCCGTTCCNAAAACAGAAGTTTCAACTTCATGCTTTAACCGTGAATCGGACGTTTGGATTGTTCCGTTAGTAGCATATACATCATCCCATCTATTACCCGCACCACCAAGATCTACTGCGTTGTCAGTGGTTGGATAAACTATACTTTGGTTGCTAAATGCAGTACCCTGACCGTTGTATAAAAACCGATTTCTTACGGCATTGTTTGTGTAAAGTTCAATGTGACCAGTAGCATTGCTGTATTGAAGTCGAGAGGCACTATTTTCAAATTGCAGTTTAGCCAAATTTGAACTATTAATTTGAACGTTAACGTAATCTTTGAACGTGGCGCTTCCCTGACCTGTAATAGAAGCAACTTGTGTACCACCAACAGCAAGGGCGAACATATTGCCAGATGTACCAGCAACAGCGTTAAGTCCTAAAGAACCTCCACTTTCTAGCTGGTAGCCAGTGGTTGGGTAGTCTGTGCTTTGGATAGTACCAGCAAACTCGGCGGCGCCGGCTGCAGTGACATGAAAGTTTCTATTAGCACCTTGATAGCCTGCAAATAGCAGCGTATACTGGCTAGCAGTTTGCTGACATTGTGCATTTACAGTGGCTGCATTGGCTGCCATATCCACCTGAGCACCATATCCGGTGCTTGAAGAAATGTTGACTGGACCAAACGTGGCGCTGCCGTCTGCGCCTATTTTTGTTGTAGGCTGTGTTCCAGCACCTTGGAAAATCTGAATAGCATTGCCACTACCTACGCTTGACTGTCT
>NZ_NHCK01000001.1:0-8444 GCF_002172815.1 Hyphomonas sp. TMED31
CAAGGGCGATGTTCAAGGCTCAGTCGAGGCGATCAGCCAGTCTCTGGACAAGCTTTCAACTGAAGAAGTGCGTGCACGCGTCATTCATGGCGCGGTTGGTGGTATTTCGGAAAGCGACGTTCTTCTGGCCCAGTCGTCTGAAGCGCCAATCTTTGCCTTTAACGTGCGTGCCAACAAGCAAGCACGTGATCTGGCGGAGAAAGAAGGCGTTGAGATCCGCTACTATTCCGTGATCTACGATCTGATTGACGACGTGAAGGCGACCCTGTCGGGCATGCTCGCACCGGAGAAACGCGAAACCTTCATCGGTTACGCCGAAATCCTCGAAGTGTTCAACATCACGAAGGTCGGCAAGGTCGCTGGCTGTCGTATCAGCGAAGGCAAGGTTCTTCGTGGTTGCGGTGTACGCCTGCTGCGCGACGACGTTGTGATCCATGAAGGCAATCTGAAGACGCTGAAGCGCTTCAAGGACGAAGTGAACGAGGTGAACGCCGGAATGGAATGCGGCATGGCGTTTGAGCGCTATGATGATATTCGCCCCGGCGACAAGATCGAGTGCTTCCAGGTTGAAGAGATCGCCAGGTCGCTCGACTAGGACGGCGGTGAAGGCCCGTGTCTGACAAGATCTCCGGCTTTCTGGACGAAAAAGACCAGAAGCGCCTGATCCGTCTTTCCAGACGCGGGACGGTCGGTCCGACTGCCATTTATTATGCGGGCGTTACGGCGCCAATCATTTCTGCCAGCATGTCGGTGATGGTGCGCAATGCGATAGAGATGGTGGGCCTGAGCGCCTATTGGCAATGGTTCTTGTCCGCGCTCGTGGCGGCCCTTGCCGGGATATCATGGTATCTGATCTTCATTCGATGGTCGTATCGGTCGCCAAGGGACGTTGTGGGCGATGGCAGAGCGGAGATGGACGTCCAGCTGCTGGAGGAGCGCATGCAAGTGCGTCGCGGTGGCGTAGAAATTCGGATCGACTGGGCAAACGTAGTGTCGGTCAAAACCCGCCGAGGATATACGACCGTTGAAGTGCAGGGGGCAGAGCCCTTGCTGATCCCGGACGCGTGGTTCGATAAAGATAGAGTGGCGCGCAAACAGTTTGTTGAGCGTCTGAAACAGAAAGCAGGTGTCTGATGGCACGTAAAACAAATGCTCCTGGACTTCCCAGTCAACGCCAATTGCGTGCAGGCGAACTGATCCGGCATGCCGTGTCGGATATCCTAGCGCGGGAAGACTTGCGTGATCCGGATCTTGTCGGCGTCATCGTGACGGTCGGGGAGGTGCGATGTTCTCCTGATTTGCGCCATGCCAATATTTTCGTTTCCCCACTGGGCGACGATAGCGAAGCCGGGCGCGGCAAACTTGCCGAAGCTCTGAATCGCGCAGCGGGTTTTCTGCGCGGGCGCCTCGGCCGCGAGATTGACATGAAGTTCACGCCTCAACTGCATTTCATCGCAGACAAATCCTACGATGAGGCCACCGCAATCGACCGCTTGCTGGCAGATCCTCGCGTAAGGCGCGATCTCGATCCGGAATAACAGTCGAATCTACGCCTCTGGACAGGTTGTAAGTTGACTCACTCAGCACGTGCTGCGAGCGTTTTCTGAGCTTAATCAAGGGCAAGCGTGATGGACCGTCAGACCTTGGACATGGAAGGCGCGCGGCGCGGTGAAATCACGCCAGCGTCGCTGCAGCTCGGCGATGATACGATCGCTATTCAGCGCATCGCGACGATGTCTGTGGAGTCCATGGAATTTGCGCCTTGGGATACGGAAACGAACCGGCGCACGAAGAGTCTCTACGCGTCGTTCTTTGTGATCAGCCTGTTCTTTGGTCTGCTCGCGCTTGCATGGGGAGGTTTGTTTCCCGGTAGCGGCTCCAGCATGATCGCGCTGATCGTCGGATGCGTGCTGACCGTGCTTGCGGTGATCCTCGGTGTTCGTGCTGCAATGTTCGCGCGCCGGATGAAGAAGCGGCAGCCCTACTATCGGCTCGTGATTGGCGCATCCGATGGGCGGCAGATTCCCTTGGTGGATGACAATCGCGCTGTACTGCTGCGCATTCGCGACATTGTGCGACACAAGATGGATTCCGGTGACCGGGAGGTTCAAGGCGATTTCGATCTGGACCTGGATCTCGTGAACATCAGCAAGCCAAACGAGACGCGCGAGCTTACCTCCGAGGTGCCGTCGTCAGAAGAGGCGGAAGGCTCGTCAAAGGCTGAAGCTGAAGTTCTGTTTGACGAGCCATCAGGTGATCTGCGCAGCGTGACCTGATCCGCGACATTTCGGGCTGACCCACTCGCCTTGACGGGTTTGCCCCCGCTTCGTATGGCCCCGCCTTAATCTCAATCTCTCTCCGCCGCCCGCGTTCGAACCGCCGGGCCGCGCAATCTGAAAGTTTCGTATCTTGGCCCGTCAAAGAAAACGCAAAGGCGACCCGGTCACCGGGTGGCTGAACCTTTTCAAACCAGTCGACATCACCTCCACCCAAGCGGTGGCCATCCTCAAGAAAAAGTACAACGCCCAAAAAGTCGGACACGGCGGGACGCTCGATCCACTGGCTGATGGCATTCTGCCGATAGCATTCGGGGAAGCGACCAAAACCGTGCAGTGGGCAATGGACGCCCGGAAAGAATATGTCTTCACCATTCGCTGGGGCGTATCAACCGAGAGCCAGGATGCCGAAGGAGACGTCACGGGAACGTCTGACGCTCGTCCCACACGGGAGCAAGTCGAAGAATTGCTGAAAGGCTATATTGGCACAATCGAACAGGTTCCGCCGCGGTTTTCAGCGATTAAGGTAGACGGCCAACGCGCCTATGACCTCGCGCGGGAGGGCGAGGAGTTTGAATTGACCTCACGCGAAGTGGATGTCTTTACAGCTGATGTCATTGGTATGCCTGACGCAGACCATACCGTTATTCACGTCACGTCTGGCAAAGGCTTTTACGTACGCGCCATGGCACGGGATCTCGCGTTTGATCTTGAATGCGAAGGTCATATCAGTCAGCTGCGCCGTACGCGGGTCGGACAGTTCGGTGCAGCAACAGCGATACCCTTGTCGCGCATCGAGGAAACGGAAGATCCTGAGACATTGATGGGCTTTCTGCAGCCAATCCATGCTGTGCTTGAAGGTGTGCCAAGTGTGGACATCACGCGCGAAGAAGCCGGACACATTAGACATGGCCGCTCCATTGTTTTGCTCCCGCATCTCATCGAGGCTTGGCAGGGACAGAAATCAGAAGACCCTGAAGATCGGTCTGCAATCGCGGTGTGCGAAGGCAAGGCGGTTGCATTGGGGGAAATACGGGCCGGTCAATTCGAGCCAGGCCGGGTTTTCATGTCCTGATTTGGGCCTGCGGAAGTAATCCAAGCCTAGAGGGTATTCGACTTTTCCGAACGCCAGGCTCGGCAATCTCCCTGCCGACGCTTGATTTTCCTCGCCCAATCGTGCGTTGGGCGAAGTCGCGCGAATGGAAATTCGCGAATTAGTAGAATCAGATCGGAAACTTGCATGGAATCTGCAAGATGGTTGGCACCGCCAATGGTGGTGGGACTCTAGGGAGTAGAAAATGAACCTTAAGACTGAAATGCTGCTTGGCTTCAGCAATCGTCGTGACGAGAAAAACGACACGATGGTCGGCTGCAAGGGCGGCGGTCGTCGCAATAAAAAGCGCGGCGGTAAGAAGTTCTTCTTCAAGTTCTGGTAGTTTTCCGGAACGAACATTGGTGCACTGCCTGTTCGCAGGCGGTGCACACCTCACTCTGATCCGCAGGACGGGAGATGCAAGCATGGCGCAGTTCCGGTTTATCCCACACAAGGCAGATGCGATCAGAACCAATCAGGTCATGCATGAGGGCTTGTTCGAAAGCCTTGAACATATTGCGGATGTTCTGAAATCCGAGGATCCAGAACTATCCCGGCACCTCAAAAATTGGACACAATCCGCCAGGTCAGGAATGCGAGTTCCCGCGGCGGTGTTTGGCGCATATTACGACGCAGTGGAGGCGTTGCAGGCGACGGATATCGCAACAGCGTCTGAACTAGTGAAGCGTATTGCGTCATCGGAATGCATTCCTGAAAAAACTCGGATTACGGTGCTTGGTCGCGATCATTCAGAGACTGACACACGCCGGATTGAGCGCTTCATGGGAGCACCTGAAACAGGTGCAGCGGGCGTAACCCAGCCAGATCGCGTTCTGGCGACCCAGTTCGAAACAAAGCTATCCGCAGCAATCGACTGGATCCAGATTCACGTTCCTGAGCTTCATGATGAAATGAACGCCTTGCTTGGCGAACTTATCCTCGTTGGCCCCGCAGAAGGTGCGCTCGAATTCGAGGGAGGGACGTGCTTTCGCCTGTGGGGCGCGGTTGCACTCAACGCAGAGCGTAAGGCGTCTGTTGCTGATTTGATCGTCACATTGGCGCATGAAGAGGGCCATGCCGCTCTGTTCGGCGCCTGCACGCGTGAGATGCTCGTCGAGAATCCGGACTCGGAGCTATATTGGTCGCCAATCAGAAAGACCGAGCGACCTCTGGAGGGAATCTTCCATGCGTCGTTTGTCTCGGCAAGAATGGTCTGGGTGATCGGGAAAATGCTTGAGACGGGCGACTTTGGCTGGCTGGAACGCCGCCGGTTGAAGAAAATTCTCAAGGAAGCTCACGCGATTCAGCAAGACTCGGCAGAGATTGTGCAGCGAGAGGGCCGTTTGACAGAAACGGGCCGGGCTGTCCTTGAAGCCATGACGGGGTTCATGGATGGGTTGGGCCGGGCGTTGAAGCCCGTCTGACATGAGCACGTCTCAAATCATTCGACGCGCCATTCGAAATCTCGTCTGGATGTTCGCGCACTCTTGGGCCTCGGCCGTATTTGGCCTTGTAACGTTCGCTGTCATGGCGCGAATACTGGGCCCGGAGCCCTACGGCATCATGGCCTTGGCCGCGTTGGTCTTCGGAGTTGCGGGTGTATTCGTCGGGGCCCCCCTTACCGAAAGTATTCAGCAGAGAGACGAGATAACGAACATACACCTTGATACGACATTCTGGTTGAATTCAGGGCTTACCTTGCTTTTCGCAGTCGTGATTGCCCTGCTCGCAGAGCCAATCTCCGCGCTGATAGGTGCGCCAGCGGTCGCGGAGGTTTTGCCCGCGCTTAGCGTGATCATGCTTTTCAGTAGCCTCGAAGGCGTGCCGGGCGCGCTATTGCAGCGAGAGCTTGAGAACGACAAACTGGTCTGGATTGAGACTGCATCTGAACTTCTGACGACGGGTTTGGCTCTCGTACTGGCCCTTCTCGGCTTTGGTGTTTGGTCGCTGGTGATTTCCATGGCAGCGGGTACGCTCATTTCGGTCGCAGGGTGCTTCTACGCGTCGAAATGGCGGCCGGGATTTTCGGTTAGCGTGACTGCTTTCCGAGAGCTGTTCGCGTTCAATCGCGATACGGTGGGAACTTATTTCCTGGGCTATGTGGACGATGCCATCCCGCGTTTCCTGTTGAGCCTCGTTGGGGGAGAGCGGGCTGTAGGGCTGCTGTCTATCGCGGGTACAATCTCCGGAAGCCTGACAGGTCTCCTGATGGGGCCGTTCAACGAAATCGCGATGAATGTGGTTGCGCGTCTGCAATCCAGTCGGAGGACAGTTCACGAATTGCTCGACCGCGTATTCGCAATGACGACCGCAGTGATTTATCCGGCGACATTGGGACTGGCTATTGTTTCGCCACTCCTGATCCCGCTCGTTATCGGGGACGAGTGGATAGCGGCGGTGGTGCCGTTGCAGATTTTCCTGGTGCTTGGAATTCGGGATGCAACGGGCACGTTCAACATCGCCATTCTCAGAGGGGTGGGAGACAGCCGGTCTCCCCTGATCATCCTGTCGCTCGGAATCCTGTTTCTCTTCATTCTGGCACCTTTGCTCTTGCCGTACGGAGTTGCAGGGATCGCGACTTTGATCGCTTTGCGTACATTCCTGACATGGCCGGTCTCGGCATGGTTGGTTCAAAGAGCGGCTGGGTACTCTGCAATTCGCCAGATTGTAATTGGATGGCGCGCGCTTATCGCCTCTCTTGGAATGGTTGCGATCGTGTTGCTGGTGAATTTCCATATGCCAGCGCACTGGTCTGAAATTGCACGCGTAGCGGTAATGATCATTTCAGGCATACTTTCTTATACTGGCCTCATGTTCGTGGTTGGAGCCGGGCAGGTTCGTGAAATCCGGGAGGGAATAGGCTGGTTCCGCAATCATCATGACGGTGCAGTCGAGCCCGCCTAGGGGGATTGCAAGAGGGACGCGTATGATCTGTTTTGTGACGTCGGGTTCGCATAAATATGCGGTCAGGGAGCTTCGCGACGTTCCGGGAATGCCGAAGGTCGACTTGCTCTCGTACAATCAGATGTTCCGGTCCAAATCTCTTCGCAGAGCAACTTATGTGTTCACGGATTTCGACCGGCTCGATTTCTGGCAAAGGGAGCTTGCAGCCAAGGCATTCCGGTGCCTGTCAGACGCGGGTGTTCGGGTTCTGAACGATCCGGCTACGGCCTTGACGCGGCTTCCCTTGTTGAAGGTTTTGAACCGCAGGGGCTTGAACAGTTTTGCCGTCTGGGATGCCGAAACCGATTCTCTGCCTGACCGATACCCGGTTTTCCTGCGCACGCGCTCTGCACATCGCGGAACGCAGACTGAACTGCTCGGAAATGCAGAGCAGGCCAGTATGGCGCTGGAGCGTCTGGTTGCGTCAGGCCTTTGCAAGTCAGACCTGATGTTTGTTGAGTATTGCGCGGAACCGATCAAGGACGGCTTGTTTCGCAAGCTGGCGGCCTATTGTGTGGATGGGCAAATTGTCACCGGCATGTCGGTGCATGATGAGAGCTGGCATGCAAAGTTCGGCAAGGAAGGGGCGGCGGATGCCGATTTGTATCAGGACGAATACGAAGCCGTTCGGGACAATCGCTATTCCGACGCGCTGAAGAAACATTTTGAGGCTGCAGGAATTTCATACGGGCGGGCGGATTTCACGCTTGTTGGAGGTCGGGTGGAGGTCTACGAGATCAACACCAATCCGAACAATTCCCGGATTCTGGACCATCCGTATCCGATACGTGTTGAAACAGATGCCCTGTTTCATCAGCGCCTTGCCGAGGCGATGCAGGCAATAGATACACCTATTGGCGGCAAGCCCGTTCCGCTGGACCATCCGGACCTTGTTTCTCAACGCAAGCGGGACTGGCTGCTGCCGCGCCCGCGCTGGACACCCTGATCAGGCAAGGGCGGCGGCGTGGGCGCTTGCCCAGGCCCATTGGAAATTGTCCCCCCCAAGCCAGCCAGTGACATCGACACATTCGCCAATGAAGTAGAGCCCCGGCACGTGCCGGCTTTCCATTGTTTTCTGGTTGAGGCCATCGGTTGAGATGCCGCCGACGGTGACTTCGGCGGTGCGATATCCTTCGGTGCCCATCGGGGTGACGCGCCAATCCTTCAGGAAAGCTGCGAACTCGTCGATGGCGGCGTGGGAAAGGTCCGCCAGCCGGGCATCCTGCGCGATGGGACCGACTTCTGCGAGCAGTGCTGCGAGCCGGGCAGGGACGTGCGCTTCGAGCGCTTTCACGAAAGTCTGTTTCGGGCTGTCCTGCTTTGCGGCGCGCAGGGCGGCGTTCATGTCTTCCGAGGTCTGAAGGCAGAGGGAGAGGGGCTCTCCGCTTGTCCAGTAAGAGGAGGTTTGCAGGGCGGCCGGGCCGGAGAGGCCGCGATGGGTGAACAGCAGGTCTTCCTCGAACCTTGCGCCGGGCACAGAGGCGATGACAGGCGCGGCAACGCCGGAAATTGCGGCGAATTTCTCGCCCAGCTCACCCGAAAACGTAAACGGCACAAGGCCGGGGCGCGTCTCGACAATGTCATGGCCGAACTGGCGGGCGATATCATAGGCAAGGGCGGTCGCGCCCATTTTGGGAATGGACAGCCCGCCCGTGGCGACGACCAGGCGCTGGCCGCTGACGGCGCCAGAGCGTGTCTCCACGAGGAAGCGGCCGTCCTGGTGGGTGACGCCGGAAATCTCCGTAGACAGGCGAATTTCGGCGCTGCCCTTTTCGCATTCGTCCAGCAACATCTTGATGATCGCGCCGGATTTCTGGTCACAGAATAGCTGCCCCTTGTGTTTCTCCGTATAGGTCAGGCCGTGGGCGGCCATGAGAGAGATGAAATCCCAGGGCGTGTAGCGCGCAAGCGCCGATTTCGCAAAGTGCAGATTTTGCCCCAGGAACCGATCGGCGCGGGTTTCCAGATTGGTGAAATTACACCGGCCCCCGCCCGAAATGCGCACCTTGTCAGCGGGGCGTTTCGCGTGGTCCAGCACCAGCACGCGCCGCCCGCGCTGGCCGGCAAGGCCCGCATGGAACAGGCCGGCCGCCCCCGCGCCAAGCACGATCGTATCAAACTGGTTTGCGTCG